>CAYYGQ010000209.1:0-3851 GCA_964471485.1 uncultured Sandaracinobacter sp.
CGGTCCGCGACGAGACGCTGCACTGCGAAGGCATCATCCGCCTGTTCCACGCCTTCTGCGCCGAGCGCCAGTGCCTGACCCGCGCCGTCCGCGACGACATCACCGACATCTGCCAGAAGACGGTGCGCCTTGAGGACGCCTTTATTGATCTTGCGTTCGAAATGGGCCCGGTTCCCGGCATGAGCGCGCTTGAAATCAAGAAATACATCCGTTTCGTTGCTGATTGGCGTTTGCAGCAACTGGGCATGCAGCCAATCTACCTGATCGACGAACATCCGCTTCCCTGGTTGCAGCCGCTGCTGTCCGGTGTCGAGCACGCCAATTTCTTCGAGACCCGGGCGACCGAATATTCGAAGGCAGCGACCAGGGGGAACTGGAACGAAGTGTGGGAGAATTTCGATCGCAGGCAGGCGGCAAGGCTGGCCCCGGTCGCCAACGACGACGGCGACGCCCCCGACCTGCTGGGCCGGACCGGCGCCGCCGAATAACGACCGCTTCGCCGCGGCTTTCGCCTCGTCCGGGCGCCGGGCGGGCCTCGTTCGGGCCTGTCGGCGCCGGCCGGGCGCGCCGTCTTCCGCCGTTTCTGTCGCGGCGTCCGTCGTTTCCGCCGTGGCGTCCGCCGCGAAAAGCGGGCGCCGCATCGCATCCCTGGGGTGGCGGCGGCAGATTTTCCCCGGCCTTGGCCGTTGGACAGTTCCGACGATCTGCACGGAAAGAGGGACCGAATGAGCTACCACTGGTTGCGGACGGATAATTCGCCCATTAAGCACGAGCAGCGGGGTCTTTTGGTTAACGAGGACATGCATTTGCCCGTGCACGAAATTTCTCCGGTGTTGCTTTGCGGCGGTTCGGGTACCAGGCTGTGGCCGCTGTCGCGATCCGATATGCCGAAACAGTTGCAGGCCCTGGTCGACCGGGAAACCATGTTGCAGGCGACCGCGCTTCGCGTGCGCGGCGACAGCCGGGCGCTTTCCTTCGAGCGGCCGCTGGTGGTCACTGGCGAGGGGCACCGCTTCCTGGTGGCGGAGCAACTGCTTCATGCCGGCATCCAGCCGGCGGGCGTCATCCTTGAAAACGAGGCGCGCAACACCGCGCCCGCCGTCGCGCTGGCCGCGCTCTGGCATGTGGCGCAGGGCCGGGAAGACGCGCTGCTGCTGGTGATGCCGTCCGACCATCTGATCGGCAACGAAGGCGCCTTCCGCGAAGCGGTGGTGGCGGCGTCGCCGGCCGCCGTCGCCGGCCGGCTGGTGACGTTCGGCATCCTCCCCGACGAGCCGGCCACCGGCTATGGCTATATCGAAATGGCGGATGCGGCCGCGGATGGCGGCCGGGTGCGTCCGGTCAAACGCTTTGTCGAGAAGCCCGATGCCGAGACGGCCGCGCGCTATCTTCGGGACGGCCTGCTGTGGAATGCCGGCATCTTTCTGTTCAGGGCGTCGAGCTATCTGGAGGCGCTTGAAGCCCATGCGCCCGACGTGCTGGCCGGCGCGCGGAAGGCGATGGCGGGGGTGCGGCAGGAAGGGCTGTACATCCGCCCGGACGCCGAAAATTTTGCCGCCACCCCCTCGATCAGCCTCGACTATGCGGTGATGGAGCGGGCCGCGAACGTCAGCGTCGTTCCGGTCGACATGGGCTGGTCCGATGTCGGCTCGTGGGATGCGCTGTGGCGCGTCACCTCGCCCGACCGCGAGGGCAATGTGCTGCGCGGCGCCGGCGCCCTTCTCGATTGCCGGGACAGTCTGGTGCGGAACGATGGCGGCCCCTTTGTCGCCGCCCTTGGCTTGAAGGACATGGTGGTGGTGGCGACGGGGGACGCGGTGCTGATCGCGCCCCGCGAGCGCTCGGAAGACATCCGCGACATGGTGGAACGGATTGAGGCGCAGGGCCTTGACCTGGCGAAGACCAGCCATGAAGTGCGCCGCCCCTGGGGCAGCTACCGCAATCTTTCCCGTGGCAATGGCTGGAAGGTGAAGCGGATCATGGTGAAGCCGGGCGGCCGCCTCAGCCTGCAAAAACATGCCAAGCGCGCCGAAACCTGGGTGGTGGCCTCGGGCGAGGCGCGCGTCACCATCGGCGATAAAAGCTGGTCGCTGTCGCCGGGCGAAAGCGCGACGGTGTCGCTTGGCGCCGTCCACCGTCTCGAAAATCCGGGCACGGCGCCGCTGGAGCTGATCGAGATCCAGCAAGGCAGTTATCTGGGCGAGGACGATATCGTTCGTCTGGAAGATGTCTATGGCCGGGCGACCGAACGGAAGGCCGTGGACGCGAAAGCCGGCTGAAAGCCGCCGGAAGCGGGAGTGTTTACGTTGCGCTGACCGTTTCGGAGGCATCGCCCGCGACTCCGGAGTTGCTGTCGCCAATCTTCGACAAAGGCCGCGAACGGGCTTAGGCTCAGGATCCATTAACGGGGTTCACAATGCGGCCCGGTTCTGATTCAAGGGGCGGCGTGAGGAGGCGCTGCCATGAGCGATCTGATCTGGTTGTCGGCGGCGCAGATGCGCCGGATCAGGCCATATCTTCCGCTGTCGCACGGGATGCCGAGGGTCGATGACCGGCGGGTGATCTCGGGCATCATCTTCGTCATTCGCAATGGCTTGCCTGGCGCGATGCGCCCAAGGAGTATGGGCCGCACAAGACGATCTACAATCGCTTCGTGTGGCGGAGCCGGCTGGGCGTGTTCAACAAGATCTTCGCGGCGCTCGCAGCCAAGGGCGACAGACCCGACCGGCTGATGATCGACGCCACCCACCTCAAGGTACATCGCACCGCCACCAGCCTGCTCAAAAAGGGGCTGTTTCCCGACGTATCGGCCGCACCAAAGGCGGCCTGAACTCGAAGCCGCATGCCGTGTGCGACGGCAAGGGTCAGAGCCGCTCGTCATGCTGCTCAGCGAGGGTCAGATGAGCGCTACAAGGGCGCAGCGCTGATGTTCGAGGCCATCCCAACGGCCAAGGAGATGATCGCCGACAAAAGCTATGACAGAGATTGCTTCCGCTGGGCGCTCGCCGTGCGCGGAACCACCGCATGCATCCTGTCAAAGACGAACCGCAAGACGCCTATCCCGCACGATCTCGTGCCCTACCGACAGCGCCATCACATCGAGAACATGTTCGGTAAGCTCAAGGATTGACGGCGCATCCACACCCGCTGCGATTGCTGCGCCCACACCTTCTTCTCCGCCATCGCCATCGCCGCTACCGTCATCTTCTGGGTTGGCTCTCCATGAGTCCTGAACCTAGGTTGTCGTGGACAAAGCCTGACTGGGTGATTCCGGATTGATTCGAGGCTTCTTTTCGGGAGGCATATTTGGGCGAACGGATTGGTGTTTCGGATGAAGAATGGACTCTGATCGGTCTACTTCTGCCATCGGAGCAAGGACGCGGTTGCCGCCCTGCTGGAGATAATCGGTCCTATTTTGAAGGGGTGATGTGGATCGCCCGGACGGGTTTCTGCCCGATGAATTTGGGAAGTGGAACAGCGTCTTCCGGCGCTACCGGCGCTGGGTCGAGACCGGGGTGTTCGACACGATGCTGGAGACCTTGGCCGAGATGGCCGGTCGGGATCGCACCGCGGACATGATCGACAGCATAGTCGTCCGGGCGCACCATTGTGTGGACGGCATAAAAAGGGGCCTCAGCAAACCGAGGCGCCTGGCCGATCGCGCGGCCGCTTCACCACCAAGCTCCATGCCCGGTACGATGCGAAAGGCCGTCCGCTCGGCTTCGTGCTGAGCTGGGGCGGGCGCATGATGTGCAGGGCTTTGGTCCACTGTTCCGCATGATCGTCGATCGGGTCCATGCGTTGCTCGCCGACCGCGGCTACGACGCCGACGCCATCCGCGCCGAGATCGC
>CAYYGQ010000210.1:0-3838 GCA_964471485.1 uncultured Sandaracinobacter sp.
GAAATCGCCACCCAGATCGGCGAGATCGAGGACGCCGGCCGTTTCGCCGATTCGGTGGCCGCCAACCTCAATCTGAAGATCGCCGACAAGCAGGCGCTGCTGGCCGAAACCAGTGTGGCGAAGCGGCTCGAACTGGTGTTCGGCTTCATGGAAAGCGAAATCGGCCTGTTGCAGGTCGAAAAGAAGATCAAGAGCCGCGTCAAGCGGCAGATGGAAAAGACCCAGCGCGAATATTATCTGAACGAGCAGTTGAAGGCGATCCAGCGCGAACTGGGCGACCAGGAGGAAGGCGCCGACGAGGCCGCCGAATACGAAAACCGCATCAAGAAGACCAAATTGTCGAAGGAAGCGCGCGACAAGGCCCTGGCCGAAGTGAAGAAGCTTCGCGCCATGAGCCCGATGTCGGCCGAGGCGACCGTGGTCAGGAACTGGCTCGACGTGCTGCTGGGCCTGCCCTGGGGCAAGCAGTCGAAGGTGAAGCGCGACATCGTCGAGGCGCAGAAGGTGCTCGACGCCGACCATTATGGCCTTGAAAAGGTGAAAGAGCGCATCGTCGAATATCTGGCTGTCCAGGCGCGCACCAGTAAATTGAAAGGCCCGATCCTCTGCCTGGTCGGCCCCCCCGGTGTCGGCAAGACTTCGCTCGGCCGCTCGATCGCCCGCGCCACGGGGCGGGAATTCATCCGCCAGTCGCTGGGCGGCGTCCGCGACGAAGCCGAGATTCGCGGCCACCGCCGCACCTATATCGGCTCGATGCCGGGCAAGATCATCCAGAACATGAAGAAGGCCGGCACGTCGAACCCGCTCATCCTTTTGGACGAGATCGACAAGCTCGGCCAGGATTTCCGCGGCGATCCGTCGTCGGCGCTGCTGGAAGTGCTCGACCCCGAACAGAACAACCGCTTCAACGACCATTATCTCGAAGTCGATTTCGACCTTTCGAACGTGATGTTCGTGACCACGGCCAACAGCTACAACATGCCGTCCGCGCTTCTGGATCGCATGGAGATCATCCCGATTTCCGGCTACACCGAGGACGAGAAGGTGGAAATCGCCAAACGCCACCTGCTGCCGAAGCAATATGAGGCGCACGGCCTGAAGGAAGCGGAATTCGCCGTCACCGACGAGGCCCTCCTCGACCTCATCCGCTATTACACGCGGGAAGCGGGGGTGCGGACGCTGGAGCGCGAACTGGCCAAGCTCGCCCGCAAGGCGCTCCGGCAGATTCTGGAAAACAAGGCGGATTCGGTCACTGTTGGCGCCGAAAATCTGCACGATTTCGCCGGGGTGCGGAAATTCCGCTTCGGCACCTCCGAAACCGAAGACCAGATCGGCATGGTGACCGGCCTTGCCTGGACTTCGGCCGGCGGCGACCTGCTGACGATCGAGGCCATCACCGTTCCCGGCAAGGGCAATATCCACACCACCGGCAAGCTTGGCGAGGTGATGAAGGAATCGATCGCCGCCGCCTTCAGTTTTGTGAAGGCGCGCGGGCCGGCCTATGGCATCCGCCCGACATTGTTCACGAAAAAGGACATCCACGTCCATGTGCCGGAAGGGGCGACGCCCAAGGACGGCCCTTCGGCCGGCATCGCCATGGTGACGGCGATCGTCTCCACCATGACCGGGATTCCGGTGCGGCGCGATGTCGCCATGACCGGCGAGGTGACGCTTCGCGGCCGTGTGCTGCCGATCGGCGGCCTGAAGGAAAAACTGCTGGCGGCGCTTCGCGGCGGCATCACCACGGTGCTGATCCCGGCGGAAAACGAAAAAGACCTGGAGGAAGTGCCGGACAATGTGCGCCAGCATCTGCGCGTCATTCCGGTGTCCCATGTCGATGAAGTGCTGAAGCTGGCCTTTGCCCGCGCCATCGAGCCGATCGAATGGAGCGAGGCCGACGAGCAGGCGGTCTCTCCCGTCGCCATCGAGGGCGGCCCCGCGCCGGCGGCGGCGACGACGCATTGAAGCCCGGCGCACTGAAGCCTGGAAACGGCAAGCCGCCCGGAACGGCAAGCCACCCGGAACGGCACGCCATAAGCCATCGCGGTTGACAGGCGGCGGGCCATCTTCTACCCGCCGCCACATCCTGGAAGACGGGCGCGTAGCTCAGCGGTAGAGCACTGCCTTCACACGGCAGGGGTCACAGGTTCAATCCCTGTCGCGCCCACCATCGAACCCCTCGATCGGAAAACCGGCCGTCCGCGCCCGACTCCCCCCGATTCTCATTGCCCAGCGCCTATTGCCCGGCGCCATCCGCGTCGGCCCTGCCCTGCCGGCCCCGCCAGCCTTGCGCAGCCCTACGCGCCCCTGCGCGGCCCTGCGCATATCCCGGACACGAATCCGGCACCCGGGGTCGCCGGGTGCCGGAAGTTTCGCCAGGCTCGAGGATCAGAACTTGAAGCGCACGCCGCCGCGGAAGGTGCGGCCATCGCCGTCGCCATAGGCCCGGGTGATCCCCCACTGCGCGCCGGGAATGCTGGTGGCGTCGGGATAGACGATCGGATCCTTGTTGACGATGTTCTGGATCGCCATGAAGGCCTCGATGCCGCCACCGAACTTGTAGCTGAAGGCCGCATCCAGGAACATCGCCCCATCCACATGGTTGTTCTCGATGGTCTGGTGCTGCGGAGTCGAGACCGGGCAACCCGTCTGGCACTCGATATACTGCCGCGACACCACGCCGGAACTGACCCCCCGCGCGGTGAGCGTCGCCGACAGCTTGTCGTTGCTGTAGGTGCCCTCCAGGCGATAGCGCCAGCGCGGCGTGCCGGTGGCATTGCCGAGCGTGTACTGCCGGATCGAACCCGCCAGGCCCTGGTCGGTGAAGGCTTCGGTATAGTGGGTGGCCAGACCCCGGAAGGTCAGCCGCCCGTCCCCGAGCGACGGCGAGATGCTGGCCAGTTCCAGACGGTAGCTGACTTCGAAGTCGAAGCCCTTCACCACTTCCTGGGCGAGGTTGATCGGCACCAGGTTGATCTTGGTGATGCGATCGTCCGGCCCGCGGTCCGCAAGGGCGCAGATCCCGGGATCGCGGCCATCGGCGCAGAGGTTCAGCAGCGCCTGCGCGCCGAGCGAACCGATCGCTCCCTTCAAGGCGATGTCGAAATAGTCGACCGAGGCGGTGAGACCGGGGATGAAGCTTGGCGTCGCCACCACGCCGAGGTTCCACGTCCGCGCGATTTCCGGCTTCACCACCGGGTTGCCCAGTTCGTTCGTCAGCACGATGTAGGACTCGTTGTTCCTGGGCGAGTCCTCGATGGTGATGGTCGTCGTCCGGCCGCCCTGGTAGAGGTTGGCGAGGTTGCCGGCGCGAATGTCCCGCGAACGGGTAACACGGAACTTGATGTCCTCGATCGGCTGCCAGATGGCGCCCAGTTTCCACGACCAGACCGTGCCCGACGTGCTGTAGTTGGTCCAGCGCACCGCTCCGTTCAGGTTGAGGGCTTCGGCGAACGGCAGCCCCGACGCCAGCGGCGCATCGGCTTCCAGGAACAGTTCCTTGACGTTGAAACTACCGAACAGCGGCTTGTAGTTGCCGAAAACGAAGCCGTTCACCGCCGACACCGGATCGTTGACGCCGGAGGCTTTTTCATGGCGGTATTCGAAGCCGGTGGCCATGGCGACCGGGCCGGCCCAGGTAGAGAATGGCTCGCCGTTCAGGGTGCCGGCCACTTCATCCTGGACGATCTTTTCCTTGACCCAGGAATGGCCCTTCTCCCAGTTGATGGCCGCCTGCGAGGCGACGCCCGTCCCCATGATGTTCAAGGGCACGCAGCCGTCGTTCGGGTCGGTCAGCGTCGAACGGCAGATCGGCGTGCCGTTTGGCCCCATGACCGCG
>CAYYGQ010000211.1:0-3745 GCA_964471485.1 uncultured Sandaracinobacter sp.
CCATCGAGACCATGCTCGGCGTAAAGCCGCATGGCGACGCGCTTGATGTGCGTCGGCGAATCCATGGTGGAGCCGGGGGCGGCAGCGGACGGCAGAGGGGGCGGTGTTGGCATGGCGCTGTCCTGCACGATCGTTTATTCTGTTGCAACCGCATGAAGCCGATCATATTATCCAGATGATTTATCCATGACAATCATCCGGCTCGGCCATATTGGTCGCCATATAGATTCCTGTCGGCGGCCGCTGGCGTGCGCGCCCGATGCAAGGAGCGGAGCGGCGGCCGGGCCGGGCAGGCGCCATGGAAGGGGAGGAGCAAGGGGATGACAGCAGGCGTTCCAGCCGAAAGCGCGGCTTCGTCGCGACCGTCGCTCGGCACCGCTTATTACATGATCGGCGCCCTGTTCCTGCTCTATCTGCTGGCCTGGCTCGACCGGCTGACCATCGCCATGCTGGTCGAGCCGATCAAGGAAACGCTCGAACTCGGCGATTTCGAGATGAGCCTGATCCTCGGCCCGGCTTTCGCCGTTTCCTATGCGCTGTTCGCCATTCCGCTCGGCTGGGCGGCCGACCATTTCCCGCGCCGGCTGGTGATCTTCGCCGGAGTCGCCGTCTGGAGCCTCGCCACCATCGCCTGCGCCTTCGCCACCTCCTTCCACACCCTGATCCTGGCGCGCATCTTCGTCGGCATCGGCGAGGCGGCCCTGCTGCCGGCCGGCTATTCGCTCATCGCCGACGCCTTCCCGAAAGACCGCGTCACTTTCGCCACCTCGCTGTTCCAGACCGCGGGGAAGGGCGGCTCGGCGCTGGCGTTCGGCATCGGCGGCCTGCTGATCGGTTTCGCCAACACCGTCGACCATCTGCACTGGCCGCTGCTCGGCCAGGCCGCCGGCTGGCAGATCACCTTCCTGCTGATCGGCCTTCCGGGCCTGCTGCTGATCTTTCTCGTCTTCACCTTTCCCGATCCCGGCCGCCACAACAGCGGCGCCCACACGCGGAGCGCCGACAATAGCGCCAACGATATCAGCCTTGCCGACTTCGTTCGCCGTCACGCCGGCCTTCTCGGCCTCATGGTGCTCGCCTTCACCTGCCTGGCCGTCACCGGCTATTCCATGACCTCCTGGGTGCCGACCTACATCGACCGCCACTTCCACTGGACGCCGCAGCAATATGGACCCGCCCTCAGCTTGATGAACATTTTCGGCGCCGTGGCGCTGGTCGGCCTGGGCAAGGCGGTGGACATCCTGTTCTCGCGCGGCCTGAAGGACGCGCACCTGCGCTTCTACAGCTGGCTCATCCTCGGGCTGTCGCCGGTCATCGTCAGCGCCTTTTTCGTGCCGGACGTTCATGTCTTCCTCGGCTTCTACGCCCTCATCCAGCTCATCACCGTTCCCTATATCGTCTATTGCTTCGCGCTGGTGGCCATGCTTGCCCCCAACCGGCTGCGCGGCCAGTTGCTGGGCATCTTCATGTTCATCACCAACATCATCGGCTTCGGCCTTGGCCCGGCCATCGTCGGCGCGCTGACCGACTTCCTGTTCCGCGATGCGGCAATGGTCGGCTATTCGCTGGCCATCGTCGTCATCAGCGGCTCGACGATCGCCTTCTTCGCCATGCGCTTCGCCCTGCCGCTGCTGCGGCGGAGCATCGCCATGGTCGAAGCCGGGACCGAAACCGAGGATAGTGGGAAACCTGCTGAATAATTCTGCTCTCTGGTATATAATTGTTGCATCCATCGCCCGGCTGATGCCATAGTCCGCGAAAGGCCGCCGGCAGGCGCCGCCGCCAAACAAACGGGAGAAATCTATGCGTGGTCCACTGGAGCATCTGCTGGTGATCGAGGCGGCGGACGTGATGTCGGGTTCGATCGTCGGCCAGCTGCTGGCCGATCATGGCGCCGAAGTCGTCAAGCTGGAGCCGAAGGACGGCCACTGCTTCGCCCACGATCTGGCGCGCAAGGGCTGGGATCGCGGCAAGCGCAGCATCGCGCTCGACATCCGCGACCCCGAAAACCGCGACACCCTGCGCGCGCTGCTGCAACGCGCCGACCTGTTCATCCACGCCCTCGAAGCCGACGAGGCGGCCGCCCTCGGCCTCGACGGGCCGTCGCTCGACCGGGATTTCCCGGCGCTCGTCAGTTGCGCGCTTTCGGCCTATGGCGCCGATACGCCCTACGCCGGGCGGCCCTATGGCGAATCGCTGGCCGCCGCCCTCCTCGGCACCATGGTCGATCGCGGCAGTTCGCACCGCGAAGGGCCGCTCTACCTCGGCCATCCGGCGCTCCATTACGGCCAGGCCTTTCTGGCGACCATCAGTTCGCTGGCCGCCATCCGCGCCCGGCGGGTGACCGGCGAGGGCCAGCGGGTGGAGGCCTCGCTTCTCGATTCGATGTTCGCCCAGTCCTGCATGAACAACTGGTGGCAGGAAGACGGCCTCAACTACATCAAGAAGGGCGACAGCGGCGCGCTCGACCGTTTCGGCAACATCCGCCTTGTCACCGGCATGTTCGAATGCGGCGACGGCGGCTTCCTGCAAGTCCACACCGGCTCGGGCGGCTTCAAGCCGGCCATGGACCTGCTCGGCTTCGGCGACCGCATCCGCAAGGTGGACGGCCCGGAAATGGCGGTGCCGCTCGACGAGGACGAATATCGCTGCGCCCGGGTCGAAATCGTCGACGCCTTCCGCGCCCGCCCGCGCGACGAATGGATCGCCGCCTTCACCGCCGCCGATGTCGCCGCGCTCCCGGTGCTGGAGCCGGCGCAGGTGCTGCTGGACGAGCAGGTTGCCTATGTGAAGATGCGGATCGGCCTTGCCGACGCCGACTTCGGCACCATCCACCAGTCGGCGCCGGCCGTCCGCTTCGGCGACACGCCGGTGGCCACGCCGACGCCGGCGCCCGCGATCGGCGCCGACAGCGCCTTCCTCGCCACCCTCCTCGCCCGGCCGGTGCGCCGGGCGCCGGCCGGGACCGGCAGCCTCGGCCGGCCGCTCGAAGGGGTGCGCGTTGTCGACTTCTCGTCCTTCTTCGCCGTAGGCTTCGGCGGCCGCATTTTGAATGATCTCGGCGCCGATGTCATCAAGGTGGAAACCCTGTCCGGCGACCAGATGCGGCCTCTCCCCAATGTCTTCGACGCGGCGCAGCGCGGCAAGCGCGACATCGCCCTCAACCTCAAGCACCCGGACGGGCTGGCGGCGGCGCACCGGCTGGTCAGGACCGCCGACATCGTCCTCCACAACCTCCGCCCCGGAAAGGCCGACAAGCTCGGCATCGGCTACGAGCAACTGAAAGCGCTCAACCCCGAGCTGCTTTATCTTTATCTGCCGGGCTATGGCTCCACCGGGCCGAAGTCCCTGAACAAAAGCTTCGCTCCGCTGGTGAGCGGCTGGACCGGGCTGCTTTACGAAGGCGGCGGCGAAGGCAATACGCCGAACCGCGCCGTCTTCGGCAACGAGGATTACAACAATGGCTTCCTTGGCGCCGTCGCCATGCTGATGGGCCTGGAAAACCGCTCGGAGCGCGGCGGCGGCGGCGAATATCTCGAATGCCCGCAACTGCATTCCAGCCTGTTCACCACCTCCGAGCATTTCCTCGGCCCCGACATGCGGACCATCTACGGCATGCGCCTCGACCGCGAGCAGCAGGGCTTCAACGCCCTCGACCGCATCTACCGGGCGACGGACGGCTGGGTCGCCATCTGCTGCCGCAGCGACCGCCGCTTCCGGGCGCTCGCCACGGCGATCGGCCAGC
>CAYYGQ010000212.1:0-3740 GCA_964471485.1 uncultured Sandaracinobacter sp.
CGATTGGCGGCGGCCGTTCGGGAATCATCGAAACCAATTTCCGCGAGGAATGCGAAACCGACCTGTTCGGCGAGCAGGTGGTGCTGTGCGGCGGCCTGTCGCACCTGATCGAGGCCGGTTTCGAAACGCTGGTGGAAGCCGGCTATGCGCCCGAGATGGCCTATTTCGAGTGCCTGCACGAAGTGAAGCTGATCGTCGACCTGATGTATGAAGGCGGCATCGCCAACATGCGCTATTCGATTTCGAACACCGCCGAATATGGCGACATCAGCACCGGCCCGCGCATCGTCACCGACGAAACCAGGGCGGAAATGAAGCGCGTGCTGGCCGACATCCAGTCGGGCCGCTTCGTCAAGAATTTCATCCTCGACAACCGCGCCGGCCAGCCCGAGCTGAAGGCCAGCCGCAAGGCGGCAGCAAGCCACCAGATCGAGGAAACCGGCGCGAAGCTGCGCGCCATGATGCCGTGGATCACCAAGAACAAGCTGGTGGATAAAGCGAAGAACTGAGGCCAGACCCCCGCTGCCAATGGCGGCGGGGGTCTGCTATGCTTGGCCGATGGCAAGAGACCGGGAAAATATCGGCCGCTTCGACGAACTGGCGGCCGAATGGGACGACAAGCCGCTGCACGTGGAAACCGGGGCGGCCATCGCCACGGCGATGCTGGCGGCGCTGCGGTTGCGGGGCGACGAGCGGGCGCTGGAATTCGGCGCCGGCACCGGCCTCGTCACCCTGCATGTGGCGCCGCATTGCTGCTCGCTCGTCGCCATGGACGGTTCGAGCGGCATGCTCGGGGTGCTGCGGCGGAAATGCGCGGCGCTGGCGCTGGAAAATGTCACCCCCCGCGAAGGGATGGTGCCGGCCGACCTTCCGCCCGGCCCGTTCGAGCTGATCTTCAGCAGCCTGACCCTCCATCATATCGAGAATTTGCCGGCGCTCTTCGCGGCGCTGTTCCATTGTCTGGCGCCCGGCGGCCGCGTCGCCTTTGCCGACCTTGAAGCGGAAGACGGCTCGTTCCACGGCGATGCCCCCGGCATTTCCCACCACGGCTTCGCCCGGCCGCCGTTGCGGGCGCTGCTGCAAGGCGCGGGCTTTGGGGACGTGCAATTTTCCCCGGCGCATGTGATCCGCCGCACCGGCGATTGCGGCGAACAGCGCGATTATCCGCTGTTTCTGGTGGTGGCGGCAAAACCGGCCTGAAGGCATTGCCGATCGAACGAGGCCGTTCGATCGGGATTGCTTTCAGCGTTTCTTCGATTTGAAGACGGCGGGCGGCGGCGGCCGCTTTGGCGCTTTCGGCGCTGGGGCGGCGGCGGTCGCCTCTTCCTTTCGCGCCGCCGCCTGCGCCAGGCCGCGCGCCAGCGCCAGCGCGCCCGAAAGGCGCTGCTGCGGGCCGCCGAAATCGCGCGCCAGAAACAGCTTCTGGTCGGGCCGCAGCTTCGCCGCGCCTTTGCGCTGTTGCAGCCAGTCGACCAGGCCTGATGGGTTGGGGAAGCGGTTGTCGGCGAAGGTGACGAGCGCCCCCTTCGGGCCCACTTCGATCTTCTGGATATGGGCGAGGCGGGCGGCGTTCCTTGCCTCCACCACTTTCAGCAGATTGGCGACGCTTTCCGGCAGCCGGCCGAAGCGGTCGATCATTTCGGCGGCCAGCGAATCGATTTCGGCGCGGCTTTTCAGGTCGGCGATGCGGCGGTAGAGCGCCATCCGCAAACTGAGGTCCGGCACATACTCCTCGGGGATCATCACCGCGGCGTCGGTGGAGATGGTGGGCGAGGCCGGGTCTTCCGGCGGCCGCAGCCCTTTCGCTTCCGCCCTGGCCGCCACGATCGCATCCTCCAGCATCGACTGGTAGAGTTCGAAGCCCACTTCGCGGATATGGCCGGACTGCTCGTCGCCCAGAAGATTGCCGGCGCCGCGCTGGTCGAGATCGTGGCTGGCAAGCTCGAAGCCGGCGCCGAGCGAATCGAGACCCGCCAGCACCTGCAACCGCTTCGCGGCCGACGCCGAAAGCGTGCCGTCGGCGTTGGTGGTCAGCAGCGCATAGGCGCGGCGCTTGGCGCGGCCGACGCGGCCGCGCAACTGGTAGAGCTGTGCGAGGCCGAACATGTCGGCGCGGTGGATGACGAGGGTGTTGGCGTTGGGGATGTCGATGCCGCTTTCGATGATGGTGGTGGAAAGCAGCACGTCGAAGCGGCCGTCGGTGAAGGCCAGCATCCGTTCCTCGATCTCGCCCGAGGCCATCTGGCCGTGCGCCGTGGTGAAGCGCAGTTCCGGCGCCTGTTCGCGAAGGAAGGCTTCGATGTCGGCGAGGTCGGCGATGCGGGGGACGACGATGAAGCTCTGGCCGCCGCGATATTGTTCGCGAAGAAGCGCTTCCCGCACCACCACCGGGTCGAACGGGGCAACCGTGGTGCGGACGGCAAGCCGGTCGACCGGCGGTGTCGCGATCACCGACAGTTCGCGGATTCCCGACAGCGCCATTTGCAGGGTGCGGGGGATGGGCGTTGCCGTCAGCGTCAGCACATGGACATCGTGGCGAAGCGCCTTCAGCCGCTCCTTGTGCGTCACCCCGAAGCGCTGTTCCTCGTCGACGATGACCAGCCCCAGGCGCTTCCAGGACAGCCCCTTCGAAAGGAGGGCATGGGTGCCGACGACGATGTCGACGCTGCCATCGGCCAGGCCCGCTTTGGTTGCCCGCGCCTCGGCCGTCCCCACCAGCCGGGACAATACGCCGACGGCAAGCGCCGTCCCCTCGAATCGTTCGCGGAAGGTTTCGCCATGCTGGCGGGCCAAAAGCGTGGTCGGGCAGACCACGGCCACCTGCACGCCGGAGGCGGCCGCCACATAGGCGGCGCGCAGCGCCACTTCGGTCTTGCCGAAGCCGACATCGCCGCAGACCAGCCGATCCATCGGTTTCCCCGAGGCCAGATCTTCCAGCACTTCGCCGGTGGCGCGCAACTGGTCGTCGGTTTCCGCCCAGGGGAAGTTGCTGACGAAGGCGTCATAACCCTGGCGGTCGGGGGTGAAGCTGTCGGCCTGGCGCAGCGTCCGCTGCGCCGCCGTTTTCAGCAACTGGTGGGCGATTTCGCGGATGCGCTCTTTCATGCGCGCTTTCCGCTGCTGCCAGCCGATGCCGCCCAGCCGGTCGAGCGCGACCGTTTCGCTGTCGCTGCCGTAGCGCGACAGCACGTCGAGATTTTCGACCGGCACGTAAAGCTTGTCGCCGCCGGCATATTCGAGCGCCACGGTATCGTGCTCGGCGCCTTCGACCGGGATCGGCGTCAGCCCGACATAGCGGCCGATGCCATGCTCCTGGTGCACCACCAGTTCGCCGGTCTCCAGCGATTGCAGGTCTTTCAGGAAAGCGTCGGCCTTCCGCTTCGAATGGCGGCGCACCAGCCGGTCGCCCAGCATGTCCTGCTCGGTCCAAAGCTCGATTGCATCGGTGCGAAAGCCGCTTTCGAGCGGCAGCACCACGACCGGCACCTCGCCCTTCGCCGCCAGCCCCTGCGCCTGCTGCCAGTTGTCGGCCGGCGGCAGCGGCGGCGCGCCATGCTCCAGCAGCAGCGACGACAGCCGCTGGCGCGACCCGTCGCTGTAGGCGGCGAGGACGACGCGGCGGCCGTCGGCGCGGGCGTCGTTCAGCCGCTCGGCCAGCCGTTGGTGGATGGGCGGGCCGCCGGCGGCCGCCTGCACGCGGGCCGCGGTGAAATCGGCGGCGGCCTGCGCTTCGATCGGAA
>CAYYGQ010000213.1:0-3728 GCA_964471485.1 uncultured Sandaracinobacter sp.
CTACGCCAGCCCGCCGTTGCGCTTCGAGGCCGGCACCCCCCATATCGTCGGCGTCGTCGGCCTGCACGCCGCGATCGACTGGGTGACGGGCGTCGGCATCGACGCCATCGACGCCCACGAGCGCGCGCTTGCCGCCATCGCCCGCGACCGGCTTTCGCGCCTGAACGGGGTGCGATTGTTCGGCCCCGAAGACACGGCCGGCATCCTGTCGTTCGCCGTCGGCGACGTGCATCCGCACGATGTTGCAACCGTCCTTGACGAAGGCCATGTGGCCATCCGCGCCGGCCACCATTGCGCGCAGCCGCTGATGCGCTGGCTCGACGTGCCGGCCACGGCGCGCGCCAGCTTTTCCGCGCACAGCGACGAGGCCGACGTGGACCTGCTGGTGAAGGGCGTGGAACGTGTGATGAGGATTTTCCAATGACCGATTCCCCCGCACCCGGCCCGATCCGGCACTTCGATGTCGAACTGGTGGAGGAAGCGCCGCATGTGCCGAAGGCGCCGCCGCCGCGCGCCGCCTGGGAACAGGGGAAGCGCGCCGAGGAAGCCGTGCCGACGCCGACGGCCGCCCCCGCCAACCCCAGGGAAAAGGCCTATCTCGACGGCTTCCTGCACGAAAGCGACCCGCCTTCTGGCGCCGACCCTGCCTCTGGCGCCAGTATCGACGCCGACCCCGAAGCGCTGCGCGAAGAAATCATCCTGGCGCTCCGCGACATCTACGACCCGGAAATCCCGGTCAACATCTACGACCTCGGCCTCATCTACGAGATTCGCATCGACGACGGCCACATCGACGTCACCATGACGCTGACCACCCCTAACTGCCCGGTGGCGGAATCGATGCCCGGCGAAGTGGAGCTTCGGGTGATGGCGGTGCCGGGCGTCGCCACCTGCGATGTCAATCTCGTCTGGGATCCGCCGTGGAACCCCAGCCACATGACCGACGAGGCCAAGCTCGAACTGGGGATGCTGTGATGGCGGTGAAGCTTACCCCGGCGGCGACGGCGCGGATCGGCCACCTGCTGGACCAGGCGCCGCATGCGGTCGCCGGTCTCCGCCTGTCCACCCCGAAGCGCGGCTGTTCCGGCCTCGGCTATGCGATCGACTATGTGGAAACCGCCGACCCGAAGGACGAAGCGATCGACACCGGCCGTGGCACCCTGTTCCTCGCCCACGAAGCGGCCGCCAATATCAACGGGCTGGTGATCGACTGGAAGGACGACGATTTCGAATCGGGCTTCCAGTATCTGAACCCCAACGCGACGGGCAGTTGCGGCTGCGGCGACAGCTTCACCATCTGAGGTTCAAAGGTCGAGCAGCGCTTCCCGCGCCAGGGGGATGGTGATCGGCCGCTGTTCCGACAGCGCCCGCGTGTCGATCAATTGCACCGCCCTCGCCACCGCTTCGAAGCTGCGCTCGATCCGGGTCAGCACATAGGCGGCGACTTCCTCGGCCGGCTCGACGCCGCGATCGCGCCACTGTTTCAGAAACACCGCCTCCAGCAGCGCGTCGTCGGGCGGGCCGATGCGGACGCGGGGCGTCGCCGCCAGCCGGCTGCCAAGATCAGCGAGGCCGATGTTCCAGTCAGCCGGCAGCGAGCGCGCCGTCAGCAGCAGCGGCCGGCGTTCCTCCATGGCCATGTTCCAGGCGTGAAACAGCGCTTCCTCGTCGCCGGCGCGGTCGGCGTCGTCCCAGAGGCGGGCATTGGCGCGGCGGGCGAAAATCGCCGCCAGATGGCTTTTCCCCGACCCCGGAGAACCGATCAGCAACGCCGCCGGAATCGGCCAGGTCGACCAGCCGTCGAGAAAGGTGACGGCGTCGCGGTTGGCGGCGGAGACGTAGAAATCCTTCTGTCCCTGCGCCGCCTTCCAGCGCAACGGCAGCACCATCTGCCGCGGCGGCGCGGTCACGGGCCGACCGCCGGAATGATGGTCTCCTCGATCTGCTCTTCGCCGCCTTCTCCCGGTGGCGCCAGCGGCGCCTCGCCGACGGCGCGGCGGCGCAACTGCCCGTCATCGAGGCGGAGACCGCGCTGGTCGAGCGCATAGCGAAGCGCCTCGATCGGCAGCGAGGTGGTGATGTCCAGCACCGAATCGCCGCCAAGAACGAAGCTCTGCACCCGAACGCCGGTCACTCCGGTGGCGGCGGCGATGTCGCGCTGGAAGGCGCGCAAGGTGGCGTCGTCCGGGGTCGGCACCCGCAATTCGACGCTGATCGGCCCGAAGCCGCCGATGCCGCCGCCGATCAGCGGGCCGCTATCTTCAAGATCGGCGAGGCCGGCGTCGGGCGGCACCAGATCGGGATCGGGCCGCAACCGCCCCGAGCGCAGCGCCGCCGTATAGAGGCGGTCGGCCTCGCGGACGGCGGTGTCCAGCAGATTGCCGACATCGCCGGCCCGGTTCACCACGCGCACCCGGCCCAGTTCCTCGGCCCTGGCGCCGAAGCGCACGATCAGCAGGCCCGAAACCGGCCCGCCGGCAAAACTGCGGTCGAGGATCAGCTCCGGCATCAGCACGTCCGCCACCTGATAGCGGTCGATCAGCATCCGCCACAGCAGCAGATAGCGGCGGTCGGCCTGCCAGGCATTCAGCAGCACGGTGTCGCCGGGCGTCGGGCGGATACGCACATAATCAATGGGCGTTTCGCCGGCGCGAAGGCGGTTCCAGGCGGCGAGCCAGGGCGAGGCCGGCTCGTAAGACATGCGCGCCGCCGCATCCTGCAACAACGGCATCAGCAGCAGCGGCGGCGAGGCCACCACATCCGAATAGCGGCCGAGATAGGACGCCGAGCGCAGCCGGTCGAACACCACGGCCAGGCGAGCGACATAGCGCGACGGGCCAACCTCTTCATGCTCGATCTCGATCGCCGAGACGATGCCGTCCAGCGCCGAATCGCTCATGGCCGGCGCCGTCGATTCCGCCTCTCCGGTCAGGCGCGCCCAAAGCGCCGGCCAGGCCCGCCGCTGCGCCAGCCGCCAGCCGTTCATGCGGGCGCCGTCCGGGCTGTCGCCGCGCACATCGACCTCGATGCCGCCGATGACGAGGCCGCCGCTGCCGCCGATCGCGGTCGGCCCGCCGTCCGTGGCGCCCTCCTCCTGATTCGCCACCGGGTCCGCCGCCTGCGCGGCCGCCGTCGCCGGCACCGCCAGCGCCAGGATCGTTGCAATTGCCGCCTTGCTGTGCCGCCAGTTCATCCTCCATGCCTTTGGCGCAGGAAGGCTGGGATTCCAAGTGGGATGGCGTTAGAGGGCGCAAATGCCCGCCAGAGACCGCCCCGCCACCCCCGCCGCCGCTCCTGCCGCCACCTATGCAGAAGCCGGCGTTTCCATCGAAGCCGGCAACCGGCTGGTGCGGCAGATCGCGCCCCTGGTGCGCGCCACCCGCCGCCCCGGCGCCGACGCCGAGATCGGCGGCTTCGGCGGCGTCTTCGACCCCAAGGCGGCCGGCTTCGCCGATCCGCTGCTGGTGGCGGCGACCGACGGCGTCGGCACCAAGCTCCGCCTCGCCATCGACAGCGGCCGCCACGCCACCATCGGCCAGGATCTGGTGGCGATGTGCGTGAACGACCTGGTCGTCCAGGGGGCGGAGCCCTTGTTCTTCCTCGACTATTTCGCGACCGGCCATCTGGAAACGGCCGTCGCCGCCGAAGTGGTGGCCGGAATCGCCCGCGCCTGCACCTTGTCCGGCTGCGCGCTCATCGGCGGCGAGACGGCGGAAATGCCCGGCATG
>CAYYGQ010000214.1:0-3692 GCA_964471485.1 uncultured Sandaracinobacter sp.
AGATCCGCGGCTCCGGCCTGCAACAGAACCCGGTCGAGCGCGGCATCCTGATGCTGCGGAACGGCCTGCCCCTGAACCGTGCCGATGGCTCTTATATCGTCGGCTTCGGCAATCCGGGCGACGCGCAGGCGATCGAAGTCTATCGCGGCTATCTCGCCAACCGGCTGGGGGCAACCGTGCTGGGCGGCGCCATCAACCTGATCTCGCCCACCGGCCGCAGCGCAGCCGGCCTCACGGCAAGCCTTGCCGGCGGCAGCTTCGGCCAGTTCACCGGCAGCGGCCAACTGGGCCTCGCCAATGCCGACGGCGATGCCTTGCTGCACGCCGATTTCACCCGCCGCGCCGGCTATCGCCAGCATAATGATTCCCGCCGCCTGAATCTGGGCGGCAACGCCGGCGTGCGCCTCAACGACAATATCCGTGCTCGTCTGTTCGCCAATTATGCCGAGCTGGATTTCGACATTCCGGGACCGCTGCCGCTGGCCATCCTGCGCGAGACCCCGCGCATCGTCTGGGACGGGCCGAAAGTGACGCCCAATGGCGCGGTCTTTCCCGGCCCCAATGTGGTGCGCGACCGGCCCGGTCGCACCGCCCGGCAGATGCAGGCCGGCACCCGCGTCAGCGGCGTGTTCGACGCCCATGTCGTCGACCTGCTGTTCGGCGTCACCCACACCGACGACAGCTTCCGCTTTCCCATTTCGGCCGGCATCCGCGACACCAGGGGCGACGATCTGACCTTTGTCGCCCGCTATGCCTACCGCCCCGACGAGACGGCGGCGCTGCCGCTGTTCGAGGCCAACGCCCAATATGCGACCGGCAGCGCCGACCGCGGCTATGCACTCTATCTGGCGGGCGAGCGCGGCGCCGAATTTGGCCGCAACCGGCTGACGGCCAATACGCTGTCGCTGAACGCCGGTCTGCACCTGCCGCTGGCGGCGGAGCTGACCTTGTCGCCGTCGCTGTCGTGGTCGCGGGCGACGCGCGACAACGCCGACCTCTATCGCGGGGCGACGCGGCCGACCGCCGCCTACAACCCGGCCAACCCGATGATGGCGCTGCCGGCCGGCGCCGTGCCAACGGTCGCCAACAGCTATGCGCGCCGCTATTCGGCGTGGAGCCCGGCCATCGCTCTCAGCTATGCGCCGGCGGCCGGGCAGACCTTGTTCGCCGCCTTCAGCCGCAGCTTCGAGCCGCCCACGCACGACGATCTGCTGGCGACCGTCAACGGCACCCCCAACAGCAGCGCCGGGCGCCCCAACCCGCCGATGCCCTTTTTCCCGGCGGCCGCGTTCGTCACCCCCGATCTGAAGGCGCAGGCGGCCTCCACCGTCGAGGCCGGCTGGCGCGGCCGCGCCGGCGCTTTCGGCTGGGACGCGCTACTCTATCATTCCTGGGTGACGAACGAATTGCTGAGCCTGCGCGACGAGGCCGGCTCGTCGCTGGGGGCGGCCAATGCGCCGCGCACCCGCCATCTGGGGGCCGAGCTTGGGGTGAACGCACAGTTGCTGCCGACGCTCAGGGCCGCGCTCGCCTACACCTGGCAGGATTTCCGCTTTCGCGACGATCCGGTGCGCGGCGACAACCGGCTGGGCGGGGCGCCGCGGCATTGGCTGCATGTCGCGGTGGATTGGCAGCCGCTGGTGCAAGCCTCGCTCAGCGCCAATCTGCGCTGGGTGCCGGAAAAGACCCCGGTCGATAATCTCAACACGCTGTACAATGCGGCTTATGCGGTGGCCGATCTGCGCGGTGAAGTACGCTTGCGCGCGGGGGTGACGGCCTTTGGCGAAGTCACCAACCTGTTCGACAGGCTTTATGCCGCATCCACCCTGATCGTCGATCAGGCGCGGCCGGATCAGGCGGCGTTCCTGCCCGGCGACGGCCGCGCTGTTGCTGGTGGTATCCGGGTCAGATTCTGAATGCGAAAGGATGAAAGATGCAAACGATGAAACTGGCGCTGGCGCTAGCGCTGGCGGCGACCGCGGCGCTGTTGCTGCCCATGGCGGCCAAGGCCGAAACGGTGCGGCTGGATACTGGCAGGCTTGTGTCTATGGCCGCGCATGGCGGCGGCGAGGCGAGTCCCCTGGCCATTGCCCCCGATGGCAGGCCGATGACGGCCCTGCTGCGTATCCCGGCGGGCAAGGTGCTGGCGCCGCACGGCGGCGACGGCGCGGCGCTGCTGACGGTCATTTCCGGCACCATTTCCTGGGGCGACGGCGACACCATCGACCCCGCCAGGGAACAGAAATTCGGCCCCGGCAGCATCCTTCTGGCCAAAGGCGTGCACTGGGCGGCGGCGCGCGATGGCGACGTGCTGGCGCAAGTGGTACGCATCTTCGACGGCAGCAAGCTCGCGCCCTCGGTCAGCGCGCAAGCCGGGCAATAACCGGGCAGCCCTTCGGGTTTTGCCTCTGCCGACAGCACCGACGCCGCTTAACCCACGACGGTCTTTAGGATAACGTCGTGGCCAAGGAGCAACGCTGAGGAGAGGGCTATCAGCTGTGGATGGATGCGGATGACTGAGTTGGTCGTGAAGGCCGGGAAGGATGCCACTCCAGAGGAGCGGAAGAAATTCAGGGAACTGGTATTGCGCGATCCGCAAGTGGCTCCGAAGGGCCTGTCATGCCGGATCGCGCAAGCGCATCTGCTGGCCTTCCTCTACAAGGATGGCGCGTTGCTCGCCACCGGAGCGGTCAAGTGCAATCCCCAACATCAGGCCCACATAGCGAAGGATGCCGGTATCCCCCTCCCACAAGCGGAGTATCTGGGTGAAGCAGGATATTTACATACCGCGGACAGGCACCGAAGACAGGGCTATGGCGACCGCGTGATGGAAGCTCTCATCCAAGCCAGCAAAGATTCGGGATTGTTTGCAACGATCCAGCGCAAGAACGAGCCTTCGCGGCAGTTTCTCGCACGACATGGATTTATCCGCACCGGGAAGTCGTGGCCGTCAAAGCAAGTCGATGATGACGTGCATCTCTACATCCGGCAGGCTCCTGGAGCGATGAACGGCCGCAAGCATGAATAACAAAGCCCCGGCGCTTTCGCGTCCGGGGCTTTGGGTGGATGGTCGGATTCGAGTGTAGCCACTGCCACACTTCGATTTCGAGCGCGCTATGACAGAAGCGGTTGCGAGGACTGGATTTAATCTTCACTCGCTGCCCGAGTAAGTAAAGATGGTTGCGGGAGCAGGATTTGAACCTGCGACCTTCAGGTTATGAGCCTGACGAGCTACCGGGCTGCTCCATCCCGCGCCAATCGCGTTTCCCTGAAGCCAGGGAAGAGCCTGGATTGTCATTGTGAATGGGTTTTCCTTGCACATGATGCCGAGCCTGGCGGCGTCCTACTCTTCCGACGCTTGAGCGGCAGTACCATCGGCGCTGCCTGGTTTCACGGCCGAGTTCGGGATGGGATCGGGTGGGGCACAGGCGCTATGACCACCAAGCTTGGGATCATGTGCTGGAATCTTTCAATCGATGCACCCTGCTGAACGCATTATCGCAATATCTCGCAATGCTGTTGTTGATGATGGGACTCTCAGGTGCGAACAGAGTAATTAGGACCGGTTAGCTCCACGCATTACTGCGCTTCCACACCCGGCCTATCAACGTGGTGGTCTTCCACGACTCTATGAGATCTTATCTTGAGGGAGGCTTCCCGCTTAGATGCTTTCAGCGGTTATCCCGTCCATA
>CAYYGQ010000215.1:0-3674 GCA_964471485.1 uncultured Sandaracinobacter sp.
GACGACGAAGCAGATCCGCAAGATGATCTCGTCCTATGTCGGCGAGAACAGGGAATTCGAGCGCCAGTATCTGGCCGGCGAACTGGAGCTGGAATTCTGCCCGCAAGGGACGCTGGCCGAGCGCATGCGCGCCGGCGGCGCCGGCATCCCCGGCTTCTACACGAAAACTGGCGTCGGCACGGTGGCGGCCGAGGGCAAGGAACTGAAGGAGTTCGACGGCGAGACCTATGTGCTGGAGCGCGGCATCAAGGCCGACCTCGCCATTGTGAAGGCGTGGAAGGCCGACCGCTTCGGCAACCTCGTCTACCGGAAGACGGCGCGGAACTTCAATCCGATGGTGGCGACCTGCGGCAAGGTCACGGTCGCCGAGGTGGAGGAAATCGTGCCCGACGGCGCGCTCGACCCCGATTCCATCCATACGCCGTCGATCTTCGTGCAGCGCCTGTTCGTCGGCCGCTTTGAAAAGCGCATCGAGCAATTGACGACTCGCGAACGACCGGCTGCCTGAGAAAGGATCGACAATGGCCTGGACAAGGGACGAAATGGCCGCGCGGGCGGCGAAGGAACTGAAGGACGGCTTCTACGTCAACCTCGGCATCGGCATGCCGACCATGGTGGCGAACCACGCCGGCGACCTCGACATCACCCTGCAATCGGAAAACGGCATGTTGGGGATCGGTCCCTTCCCCTATCCGGGCGACGAGGACGCCGACCTCATCAACGCCGGCAAGCAGACGGTGACGGAGCTTTCCCGCACCAGCTATTTCAGCTCGGCCGACAGTTTCGGCATGATCCGCGGCGGCCATATGGACCTGTCCATCCTTGGCGCCATGGAAGTGTCGGAAAAAGGCGACCTTGCCAGCTGGATGATTCCGGGGAAGATGGTGAAGGGCATGGGCGGCGCCATGGATCTGGTGGCCGGCACGCGGCGCATCGTCGTCATGATGGAGCATTGCAGCAAGAAGGGCGGCCCCAAATTCATCCCCGCCTGCACCCTGCCGCTGACCGGCACCAATGTGGTGGACGTGCTGATCACCGATCTTGCCGTCTTCGAGCGGCCCGACCGGGAAGGCAGCCCCTTCCGCCTCGTCGAACTGGCGCCCGGCGTCAGTCTGGACGAGGTGAAGGCGAAGACGACGGCGGATTTTCGCGACTGAGGGAAGCCGCCGCGTGTCCGGCCTGCCGCTGGCGGTGGCGCAGCATCAGCCGGCGGGCGACGAGGCCGCCGGCGGCGACCGCCAGCAGCGCCACCGGGCTGGTTCGCCTGAGGGCGGCCGGCAGGGCGGCGCCGAGGACGGCCGGAAGGAATGGCGCGCCGGCCGTGCCCGCCGCCGCCCGCCCCGCCGTCAGCCCCAGAGTGCGGGCGATGCTGCGCCCGGCGACCGCGCTTGCCAGTCTGCCGATCATCATGAAGCTTCCTATCCGTTGCCGCTGGCGGCAAGGTTGGCATCCGCGCCGGCCGTTTCAACCCCCACCGTTTCAACCCCGGCCAGCAGTTCCAGCAGAATGCGGTTGGTGAGCATCCGCCCGGCCGCCGTCACCCGCAGCCTTTCTCCCGGCTGCAACAGGCCGAGCCTTTCCAGCCGGGCGCGGGCCTTGGCCGGCGCCACCGTTGCAAGCGGCCGGCCGGTGCGGGCAAGGAACAGCCCGGGGTCGATGCCGTCCGCCAGCCGCAGCCCCATCATCAGCGCTTCCCCGGCCGCCTCGTCCGGCGGGATCGGGGTGGTTTCCTCAAGGCCGTGGCCGTGCGCCCGCACCGCCTCCAGCCAGCTTTCCGGGCGGCGGATGCGGGTGGTCGCCAGGTGGCCGCGCCGGCCATGGGCGCCGGGGCCGATGCCCGCATATTCGCCGTAACGCCAATATTGCCGGTTGTGGCGGCTTTCCTCGCCGGGGCGGGCGTGGTTCGACACTTCGTAGAGGAGAAGGCCGGCGGCTTCGCAAAGCTCGCCCGTCAATTCGTACATGCGCGCGGCCTCGTCCTCGGGCGGCAGATCGAGCAGCCCTTTCCGGGCCAGGGTGTGGAAGCGCGTGCCCTCCTCGATGGTCAGTTGATAGGCCGAAAGGTGCCCGGTGCCGAACGACAGCGCGCGGGCCAGTTCCGCCTGCCATTCCGCCGCTTTCTGCCCGGGGCGGCTGTGGATGAGGTCGAAGCTGACGCGGGGAAAATGTTTTTGCGCGATGTCGAGCGCCAGCAGGCCCTGGCGCAGATCGTGCGCCCGGCCAAGCAGCTTCAGCGCTTCGTCGTCCAGCGCTTGCAGGCCAAGCGACACGCGGTTGACCCCGGCCAGCGCGAAGCCCTGGAAGCGCGCCGCCTCCACAGACGAGGGATTGGCTTCGAGGGTGATTTCAAGATCGTCCTCCGCCGGCCACAGGGCAAGCGCCTGGTCGATCAAGGCGGCGACGGTTCCGGGCTGCATCAGCGATGGCGTGCCGCCGCCGAAGAAGATCGACGACAGCGTGCGGCCCGCCGTTTCCCCCGCCTCGTGGCGCATGTCGGCCAGCAGGGCTTCACACCAGGCCGTCTCGTCGACCTGGGGGCGGACATGGCTGTTGAAGTCGCAATAGGGGCATTTCCGCACGCAGAACGGCCAGTGGACGTAAAGCGCCAGCGGCCGGTTCACGACAGCAGCGCCGCCCTCAGCTTCCGGAAGGCGTCGGCGCGGTGGCTGATGGCGTGCTTTGCGGCGGGCGCCATTTCCGCGAAGGTCTGTTTGTGGCCATTGGCGACGAAGACCGGATCGTAGCCGAAGCCGCGGTCGCCCCGGGGCGGCCACGCCAGATGGCCGTCGACCCGCCCCTCGAAGGTTTCGGAGCGGCCGTCGGGGAAGGCGATGGCCAGCACGCAGGAAAAATGCGCGGCCCGCGACGCATCGGCGCCAAGCGCCCGCAATTTTTCCTCTACCTTCCGCATCGCCAGCGCCCAGTCGCGGCCATGCGCCGTTTCCGCCCAGTCGGCGGTGTAGACTCCGGGGGCGCCGCCAAGCGCGTCGACACAAAGGCCGCTGTCGTCGGCCAGCGCCGGCAGGCCGGACCCTTGTGCGGCAAAGCGCGCCTTCAGCAGCGCGTTGCCGACGAAGCTGTCCTCGGTTTCCGCAGGGGCGGCGAGGCCAAAGGCCGAGGCCGGCACCGTCTCGATGCCAAAGGGGGCCAGCAATGCTTCGATTTCAGCGAGCTTGCCCTGGTTGTGGCTTGCCAGCACCAGCCTGGGGCCAATCGCCGCTTTCACCGGCCGGTGGCCCGGCGCTGGGCGGCGAAAATCTCGTCGCAGCCGATCCGCGCCAGCCGCAGCAGCCGCAGCAGCGCTTCCTCGTCGAAGGGGGCGCCCTCGGCGCTCGCCTGCACTTCGACCAGTTGGCCGGCCGAGGTCAGCACGAAATTGCCGTCGGTTTCGGCGTTCGAATCCTCGGCGTAATCGAGGTCGAGCACGGGGGTTCCCTGAAAGACGCCGCAGGAAACCGCCGCCACCTGCGCTGCAAGCGGGTCGGTTTCGAACGGCGTTTCCTGGTGGATGTTGTCGAGCGCCAGGCGAAGCGCCACCCAGGCGCCGGAAATGGCCGCCGTCCTGGTGCCGCCGTCCGCCTGCAACACATCGCAATCAAGGGTGATCTGCCGTTCGCCAAGCGCCTTCAGATCGGTGACGGCGCGCAGCGAGCGGCCGATCAGCCGCTGGATTT
>CAYYGQ010000216.1:0-3638 GCA_964471485.1 uncultured Sandaracinobacter sp.
CGCCGCTGCTGCTGGCCATCGTCTTCGGGCTGCTGATCGCCCTCGCCTTCGCCGTCGCGCCGCTGGCGCGCGCCTCGGCGCTTCCGGTCGAGCGCATGTTGCGCGGCTCGATCGAGCCATGGCCGTGGCCATCGCGAACGGCGCTGGCGCTTTCCACCGCCGCCGCCGCCGCCGTGGTCGCCCTCGTCCTGCACCAGGCGAACGACCGCACGCTGGCGCTGGCCTTCCTCGGCGCCCTGGCGGCGGCGCTGGGGCTACTGCTCGGCCTTGGGCATCTGTTCCGCCATCTGGCGGCAACGCTGCCCAGGCCGCGCCGGCTGCTGCCGCGCCTCGCCCTCGGCAACGTCGGCCGCCAGGGCGCCACCACCCGGCAGCTCGTGGTGGCGCTCGGGCTGGGTCTCAGCCTGTTCGCGGCGCTTGCCTTCATCGAAAGCGGCTTCAACGCCGAACTGCGGAAAACCGTGCCGGAGCGGGCGCCGGCCTTCTTCCTGCTCGACCTGCCGAAAGAGGATCACGACCGCTTCCTCGCCACCGTCCCCCAAGGCTCCGACGTGCGCCTCGTCCCCAGCCTGCGCGGCCCGGTGGTGGCGGTGAACGGCGTGCCCGCAAGCGAGATCCGCGACCTGCCCGACGGCAGCTATGTGCTGCGCGGCGACCGCGGCCTGACCTTCGCCAGCCACATCCCCGAGGGAAACCGGCTGGTGGCGGGCGCCTGGTGGCCGGCGGATTACCATGGCCCGCCCCTCGTTTCCATGGACGCCGAGCAGGCCGGCTATCTCGGCCTTTCGGTCGGCGACGGCATTTCCGTTTCCGTGCTGGGGGTGGAGATCGCCGCCACCATCGCCTCGCTCCGCGAAGTGGACTGGGACAGCCTGGGCTTCAATTTCGTGCTGGTGTTCGACCCGGCCACCCTGGCCGGCGCCCCCTACAGCTATATGGCGACGGTCACGCCGCCGCCGGCCGCCATGGCCGGCTTCACCGGCCGCATCAGCCGCGCCTTCCCCACCGTTTCCGTCATCCGCGTCGCCGACATCCTCACCCAGGTGGAGCAGGTGCTGCGGCAGACCGGCATGGCCGTCCGCGCCGCCGCCAGCGCCGCCATCCTCGCCGGCATCGCCGTGCTGGTGGTGGCGCTGGCGGCGCAGGCGCGGGTGCGGACTCGGGAACATGTCATCCTAAAGGTGCTTGGCGCCACCAGACGGCAACTGATGGCGGCGGCGCTGCTGGAATATGCCGGAATCGCCCTCGCCATCTCGCTGGTGGCGCTCGCGCTCGGCGCGCTGGCCGGCTGGGTGGTGGTCAGCCGGGTGATGGAGTTCGGCTGGCAGCCCGACTGGTGGCTTGCCGTCGCGACGGTGGGGGTTGGCGCCCTCGTCACCATGGCGCTCGGCCTGTTCGGCGCCTGGAGGACGCTGGGCGCCAGCGTCGCCGAGGCGCTGCGCGAACCGTAACGCATCCCCCGCGCAGAGCTGAACCGGGGATCGGGGGCCGGGGACCGGAAGCCCGCCTAGAAAAAATGCCGTTCCGGCATCGGGCTGCCGCCGGTCAGCCGTTCGTGCTCGTGGATGGCGAAGCGGTCGGTCATGCCGGCCACATAATCGCCGACGGCGCGCGCCAGCCACGGCTCCTCGCCGCCGGCGGCCAGCTGCCGCTGCTGCCAGCGCGGCGGCAGGTCGCGCGGGTTGCCGTGCAGGTGGGCGAACAATTCCGCCACCACCCGCTCGGCCGGAGCGCGGATCGCCGCCACGGACGGATGGGTGTACATGTCCCGCAGCAGCAAGCGGCGGAGCGGTTGCAGCGCTTCCCGCATGGCGGGCGAGAAGGCCGCCAGCGCCCGCCCGGCGTGGCGCACCTCGTCCGCCGTTCGCGGTTGCAGGCGGGCAAGACTGGCGGCGGTCTCCCGCAGCAGATCGTCCACCATCGCCCCGATCAGGTCGCGCAGCAGATGCGGCACCAGCCGGGCATGGCGCGTCTCGCCCGGCCAGCGTGCCCGCACCTGGCGCCAGAGATCGTCCACCAGCGGCACCCCGGCCGACACCTGTTCCAGATCGAGCAGGCCGGCGCGAAGGCCATCGTCGAGATCGTGGGCGTTGTAGGCGATGTCGTCGGCCAGCGACGCCACCTGCGCTTCCAGCCCCGGCCAGGTGGACAGTTCCAGCGGCCAGGCCCGGTCGGCGGTCGCCAGCGCCCAGCCGGGGCGCGCCACCGGGCCATTGTGCTTGGCCAGCCCCTCCAGCACCTCCCAGGAAAGGTTGAGGCCGTCGTAGGCAGGGGTCCGCGCTTCCAGCGTCGAAAGGATGCGGACGGCATGGCCATTATGCTCGAAGCCGCCATAGGGGTCCATGGCGCGCCGCAGCGCATCCTCGCCGGCGTGGCCGAACGGCGGATGGCCGAGATCGTGCGCCAGAGCCACCACCTCGGTCAGATCCTCGTCGAGCGACAGGGCGCGGGCGACGGTGCGGGCGATCTGCGCCACCTCCAGGCTGTGCGTCAACCGCACGCGGAAATGGTCGCGCTCGGGGGCGACGAACACCTGGGTCTTGTGGCGAAGGCGGCGGAAGGCGCTGCTGTGGATCAGCCGGTCGCGGTCGCGGGCGAAAACGGTTCGAAGCGGGCTTTCCGCCTCGGGATATTGCCGCCCGCGGCTGCGGGCCGGATCAGAGGCGTAAGGCGCGCGGTCCATGCCGGTTGCTTGAACCGCGCGCCGGCAAAGTCAAGCGGCAGCGCTCAGCCGCGGCCGCGATAGGGAGGGACGCCCTGATCGGGCAGCCACAATCCCTCGGGCGGCGCGCCCGACTGCCAGAACACGTCGATCGGCATGCCGCCGCGCGGATACCAGTAGCCGCCGATCCTCAGCCAGTGCGGCCGCATTTCGGCGAACAGGCGACGGCCGATGCCGACGGTGCAGGCTTCGTGAAAGCCCGGCTGGTTGCGGAAGCTGCCGAGATAAAGCTTCAGCGACTTCGATTCGACGATTTTTTCCTTTGGCGCATAATCGAGCACCAGATGGGCGAAATCCGGCTGCCCGGTCACCGGGCAGAGCGAGGTGAATTCCGGGGCAGCAAAGCGCACCAGATAGAGGAGATCGGGGTGCGGGTTGGGCGGATAGTCGAGCACGGCCTCGTCGGGCGAGGCCGGCAGGGCCGCCGCGCGGCCGAGATGGGTTGGTTCGTAAGCCATGGCGTGCTGATGCACCGGCAGAGGCTTGATGGAAAGCCCCCGCGCTGCTAGAGGCGCGCGACCCGCAGAGGGGCCGCTTTAGCTCAGTTGGTAGAGCACATCATTCGTAATGATGGGGTCAGGTGTTCGAGTCACCTAAGCGGCACCACCACCGCCGTGGTTACTATGCCACAATAACGCCAGAACCGCCGCCCGTCGCCACTAGCCGCCGGGCCTACGTTGGTGGAATGATCCAATAGCGTAGGCAAGCGGCGGATGACGGCAGGTAGTTCGAGTCCGTCGGTGAAATGGCCGGTTGCGTTCCCTCGAACGACAAGTTCGTTGGACGATCCGGAGCGGCAGGTTTCAGCGGCATAATCGGATGTTCGATCAGGCAAAGCGCTGCAGCATCCAGTCGATGAAAGCGCGCAGCTTGGCGCTCTGGTGCCGGCCCGGCGGATAGACGAGGTGAAACGGCA
>CAYYGQ010000217.1:0-3628 GCA_964471485.1 uncultured Sandaracinobacter sp.
GGATCGTCGGGTCGGGTCGTGTGCGGGTCGGTCACGTGAGTGCTCCCAGGTAGGCCGAGGCGAAATCCGCCTCGATGGCTTCGGGTGGTCCTGCGGCGACGATGCGTCCGCCGACCATGATGGCTGCGGTGTCGGCGACCCCGAGCACGGTGCGGGCGAACGCCGCCCCCATCACCGCGAACTGCACCAGATTCTCGGCGTCGCAGTCGGTGTTGGCGCCAAGATCGAGCACCACGGAACTGCCGGTCATGGTCGGCATCAGGGCCACCAGCGCCGGCCGGTCGATCCCCGCCATGGTGCGAAGGCCAAGCTTCGCCATCGCCATCAGCGCACCGGTGTTGCCGGCGGACACGGCGGCGGCGGCCTCGCCCCGCTTCACCGCCTCGACCGCGCGGCCCATCGAGGTCGAGTGGGCGCGGCGGATGGCCTGGCTCGGCTTGTCGCTGCCAAGCACCACACCGTCGACGGCGACGATTTCGGCTTCGGCGGCCACTCGCGGCGCCTGCGCCAGCGCCGGGCGGATGTCGCTCTCGCGGCCATAGATGCGGAAGCGGAGATCGGGGTAGCGCGCGCGCGCCAGCTCGGCGCCGGCGATCACCACGGCGGCGCCGACATCGCCGCCCATGGCATCGAGCGCGATGACGGGGCTTGCGCCGGGCGCAGGGTTGGCCGAATCCAGCATCGTCGTCACACGCTACGCCTAGTCTGCGGCCGGCGTCCTCACAAGTGCGTCAGTCGGCGTCGCTGGCGAGAACCTCGCGGCCGTCATAGAAGCCACAGGAGGGACAGATGTGGTGCGACAGCTTCAGTTCGCCGCAATTCGAGCATTCCTGCGGGTTCGCGGCCACCAGCGCGTGGTGGCTTCGCCGCATGTTGCGCCGGGACGGCGAGGTTTTGCGCTTGGGAACGGCCATGAGGCACCTTCTTCGACTGGCAGGCAACCGGACGAGGAGGAAACCCCGGCACCCGGCAGCCGCAAGGATAGTGGATTGAAGGGCGCGGTCATAGTGGAAATGGCGGAAAACACAAGTCCCCGCCGCATCCGGCCACGCACCACGCCCGGCTGCCCGCCCCCTTGCCTGAAATCGGCGCCGGCGGCAAGAAGCCAGGCATGATCCCCGTCTTCTTCGGCCTTCAGGGCCACGCCCTGTCCGCAAACGAGCGCGCGCTGTTCCGCGATGCCCCCCCGGCCGGCTACATCCTGTTCCGCCGCAACATCGACACGCCCGACCAAGTGCTGGCGCTCACCGATTCCCTGAGAGACCTCGCCGACAACCCGCGCCTGCCCATCCTCATCGACCAGGAGGGGGGGCGCGTCGCCCGTCTCGGCCCGCCGCACTGGCCGGAATTCCCGCCGGCCGCCCGCTTCGGCGACGCTTACGGCAAGGCGCCGCTGACGGCCCTGGCCGCCGCCCGCGCCAATGGAGAGGCGCTGGCGATCATGCTGGCCGGTCTCGGCATCACCGTCGACTGCCTGCCGCTGCTCGATGTGGCGACCGAACGCACCCACGCCATCATCGGCGACCGCAGCTTCGGCGACGACCCGCTGCTGGTCGCCTCGCTCGGCCGCGCCACCCTCGACGGCCTGAAAGCCGGCGGCGTCGTCGGCGTGATGAAGCATATCCCCGGCCACGGCCGCGCCACCGCCGACTCGCACCTGGCCCTGCCGCTGGTCGAGGCCGGCGCCGCCGAACTGGCCCGCGACCTGCTGCCCTTCCAGCGCCTCGCCGACGCGCCGATGGCGATGACGGCGCACATCCGCTATCCGGCCTGGGACCGCGACCGCTGCGCCTCTACCTCTCCGGCCATCATCGGCGATGTCATCCGCGGCGAATGCGGCTTCGACGGTCTCCTCATGTCGGACGATCTCGGCATGGAAGCGCTGGCCAAAGAGGCCGGCTGCGCCACCATCGCCGGCCGCGCCGGCGCCGTTCTCGCCGCCGGCTGCGACATCGCCCTCCATTGTTCGGGCCATTTCGCCGAAATGGCGGCCATCGCCGCCAACAGCGGCCCGATTTCGGCCGAGGCCGGCCGCCGCCTGGCCGCCGCCATGGCCTGGCCCCACCCCCCGCAAGGTGACTTCGCCGACCTCGTCGCCCGCCGCGACTCGCTCTTGGCCGCCGCATGAGCATGGGGGGAGAGGAACTCCCCCTTGGCCCGCTGCGGGCCGGCGTCGCGCCGTTCATCGTCTCGCTCGACAGCTTCGAAGGCCCGCTCGACCTGCTGCTGGCGCTGGCCCGGACGCAGAAGATCGACCTTGCCAAAGTGCCGATCCTGCCGCTGGTCGACCAGTATCTCGCCTATGTTTCCGAAGTGCAGGCGCGGCGCATCGAAGTGGCCGCCGACTATCTGGTGATGGCGGCGTGGCTTGCCTATCTGAAATCGGCGCTGCTGCTGCCGAAGGAGGAAGCGCCCGACCCCGACCCGGAGGAGATGGGCCAGCGCCTTCGCCACCGCCTGCAACGCTTGCAGGCGATGCGCGACGCCGCCGAGCGGCTGCTGGCGCGCGACCTCCTTGGCCGCGACGTGTTCCGGCGCGGCGCCCCCGAGGGCCTTCGCACCATCCGCCAGTCGAAGGTCGATGTCTCGCTTTACGAACTGCTGGCGGCCTATGGCGCGCTGTCCGCCCGCGCCGCCGCCACCCCCTGGACCCCGCACGACCGGGGCGCGTTCCTCGGCCTCGAAGAAGCGTTGCAGCGCCTGCGCGCGGCCATCGGCGCCACCCCCGACTGGGCCGAACTGCAACGCTTCCTGCCCGAAAGCGAAGACGCCGCCTTCCGCCGCTCGGCGCTGGCCTCGTCGTTCGTCGCTGCCCTGGAACTGACGCGGACGGGCGCCGCCGAACTGCGGCAGCAGGCCGCCTTCGCGCCGCTCCAGCTCAGGCGGCGGCGCTGAGCTAGCGGGGAATCGGGCCGTTGCGGCGCAGCACCTCGCCGGCCAGATGCAGCGAGCCGCCGATCAGCACCCGCGAGCATTGCCCCACCCGCACCAGCGCGGCTTCGAGGCCGTCCGCCGTGTCGGCCACCATGCCGGCGGCGCTGGCGGCCGCCGCCAGCACCTCGACCGGCACCGAGGCATGTTCGCCGGCGATCGGCACCATGGTCATGCGCGTGCCGCGCGGAAAAGCGCGCAGAAAGCCGGCATGGTCCTTGGTCTGCAACAGCCCGAGGACGAGGTGCGGCGGCAGCGCCGGCTCTGCCCGCGCCAGATAGGCCGCCACCATTTTCGCCGCCGCCGGATTGTGGCCGCCATCGACCACAAGCTCAGACCCCGGCGGCAACAGGCCGGCAAGCGGTCCCGTCGTCAGCCGTTGCAGGCGCGCCGGCCATTGCGCCCAGGAAAGCGCCGAGCGCAGCGCCCCTTCGGGCACCACCAGTTGTGGCTGTGCCCGCAGCATGGCGACGGCAAGCGCCGCATTGTCGATCTGGTGCCGGCCCGGCAGGCGCGGCAGCGGCAGATGGATGGCCTCGTCCGCGCCACGGTCGCGGAACAGCAGTTCGCCCTCCTCCACCAGCGCTTCCCACGCCTCGCCGCGCGGCCGCAGCAGGGCGCCTTTCGGCAGCGCTACTTCGGCAACGGCGGCGGCCACCGCCTGTGGGTAGTGCTGCGTGACCAGCGGCACGCCCTT
>CAYYGQ010000218.1:0-3579 GCA_964471485.1 uncultured Sandaracinobacter sp.
CGACCGGACGCGGGACTGGCGAAACCGGGACTGGCGAAAACGCCGCTGGTGCCGTGCTGGTGGATGCGCGCGGCCTGCGCTGCCCGCTGCCGGCGCTGCGGCTGGCCCGCGCCGTCCGCGAACAGGGCGGCGGGGCCTATCGCCTGCTGGCCGACGATCCGGCGGCGGAGCGCGACATTCCAGCGCTTTGCCGCGAGCGTGGCTGGCGGCTGCTGGCCGTCGGCCACGGCTGCTTCACGGTCTCAGTCGACGATTGAGCAGGCTTCGCCCGCCACCTTCAGGCGGGCGCAGATGTCGGCGGCGGCCTCGGCGCCGACCCGCAGCCGGTAGAGGGTGCGGCCGTCGCTGAGGACCGGCAGGATCAGCGGCTCCAGCCCGGCGAGATAGGAAAAGCGCGCCGCAAGCTCTTTGAAGGCGGCGCGCGCCCGCGCCTCGCTGGAGAAGGCGCCCAGTTGCAGGGTCTGCCCCGAGGCGGGCGCGGCGGATTGTTGCGGGGCTTTTTCGGCCGGTGCCTTTTCGACGGGGGCGTTGGCCGCTTCCAGCGCCTGCAACACCTTCGGCATCGACGCCGCATTGGCCTTTGGCGGCGCGGCCGGCTCGATTCGTGGCGGCGCTTCGCTTCGCGGCATGGCGCCGTTCGCCGGCGCCGGCGACGGCAGCGGGATGACTTCGGTGCCGCCGTCCGCGCCCGGTTTCGGCAGCGGGTCTTCGGGCAGGGCGTCGAGGGCGATCCTGGCGTCGGTCGGCCGGCCGTCGCCGGTGCCGTAGAGCGTCTGCCCCTGGCCTTCGACGGGGACACCCTCGGTGCCCGGCTCGTTTTCGGGCGGCACCTTCCATGGTCCCTGCGCCGTCAGCACCGGCACCGGCTCGCCGATGGCCGGAATGTCGATCGGCGTGCTTTCGCGCTTTGAAACCAGCAGGATGCCGACGACGATTCCGATCGTCAGCAGGCCGGCCACCAGCAGGATTCCGAACAGGGCGCGGCGGCCGATCAGCGTGTGCACCGGGCTGTCGTCTTCATAGGCCGCCTCGTCGAGCCAGGGGGCCGGGCCGCCCGGCGTTACGGACGGACGGCCGCCGCCGCTTCCGCTGCCGCTGCCGCTGCCGCGGATGGCCGGGCCTTTCGCCATCAGCGCAACTCCTCGGCCGCCGTCACCCCCATGACGGCGAGCGCGGTGCGGATCACCTGCGCCGTCGCCCCGGCCAGAAACAGCCGGGCGGCGGTCAGGTCGGGGGCGTCCTCGCGCAGCAGCCGGAAGGCCGGGTCGTCGTTGCCGCGATTCCACCAGCTATGGAAGGCGGCCGCCACATCGCCGAGGTAAAAGGCGATGCGGTGCGGCTCGCGCGCCGAGGCGGCCTGGCGGACGATTCGCGGCCACTGGCAAAGCAGCCGGCCAAGCGCCAGCTCGTCGGCATCCAGCAGGGCGAGGTCCGCTGTCGGCAGCGCCAGCGCCGCCAGCGTCTCGGCCTTGCGCTCGACCGAGCGGATGCGCGCATGGGCGTAATTCACGTAGAACACCGGATTTTCGCGCGACTGTTCCACCACATGGGCGAAGTCGAAATCGAGCATCGCCTCGGGGCGCTTGGTCAGCATCATGAAGCGCACCACGTCGCGGCCCACTTCGCGCACCACATCGGCCAAGGTCACGAAATTGCCGGCCCGCTTAGACATTTTCACCGGCTCGCCGTGGCGGAACAGGCGCACCATCTGCACCAGCTTCACGTCGAGGCGCTTTTCGCCGTCGGTAAGCGCTTCGACCGCCGCCTCGATGCGCTTCACCGTGCCGGCATGATCCGCCCCCCAGACATCGACGAGGGCCGACGAGCGCCGGGCCTTTTCGGCGTGATAGGCCATGTCGGCGCCGAAATAGGTCCACTGGCCGTTCGATTTCTTGGTCGGCCGGTCGACATCGTCGCCATAGGCCGTCGAGCGGAACAGCGGCAGTTCGACCGGCTCCCAGTCGTCGGGGGTTTCGCCTTTCGGCGGCGGCAGCACGCCGTCGTAGATCAGGCCGCGGGCGCGAAGCTCGGCTTCGGTGCGCGCCGGGGCGCCCGACGCCTGCAAGTCCGCTTCCGACGAGAACAGGTCGTGGCGGATGCCGAGTTCGGCGAGGTCGGCGCGGATCCTGTCCAGCATGGCGGCGACGGCCTTTTCCCGGAAGAGGGCCAGCCATTCGGCTTCGGGGGCGTTCCGGTAACGGTCGCCATATGCGCCGGCGAGCGCCTCGCCAACCGGCTTCAGATAATCGCCGGGGTAAAGCCCCTCGGGGATTTCGCCGATGGCGTCGCCAAGCGCTTCCCGGTAGCGGAGGTGGACGGAACGCGCCAGCACATCCACCTGGCCGCCGGCGTCGTTCACATAATATTCGCGCACCACCCGGTGCCCGGCGAAGGCCAGCAGATTGGCGAGGGCGTCGCCGACGACGGCGCCCCGGCAGTGGCCGACGTGCATCGGCCCGGTGGGGTTCGCCGACACATATTCGATGTTGACGGGGAGAGGGTCGTCGCTGGCCGGGCCACGGCCGAAATCGCCCCGTTCGGCGGCGATGCGTTGCAGTTCTTCATGCCAGACTTCGGCTTCCAGCCGGAGGTTGATGAAGCCCGGCCCGGCCACTTCGGCCGAGCGGATGCCGGGCTGGCGGGCAAGGGCCATGGCGAGGCGGCTGGCGAGTTCGCGCGGGTTGGTTTTCGCTGCCCTGGCAAGGACGAGCGCGGCGTTCGTCGCCAGGTCGCCGTGCGCCGGGTCGCGCGGCGGCTCCAGCACGATGGCGGCGCTGGCGGCGGCGCTGGCAGCAGCGCCGGCGCCGTCGGCCAGCAGCGCCTCCGCCTGTGCGGCCACCAGCTTCTCGAAGCGCTGAAAGATGTCCAAACCATATCTCCTCTGGCCGCACGGCGGCGAGTCTCTTCTGGCCGCACAGCGGCGGGCACGGCCGCTTCGTTAGCGCCGCTTGCCGCGGCCCTCAACCGTCTGGCGCCCGGCCTTCGCGGGCCGGCCGGAAACGCCTGAAAAACCGCCGGCCATGCTGGAAACCGCCTTCCGCCTGCACTACATGTCAGACATGGATCAGGAAAGGAAATCGCACATGGCGGCGAAGGCAGATACCAGGAAAACCGCAGATACCAGGAAAACCAATGTAGCCCTGAAGGCGGTGCCGAGCGCGGCCTCGCTCGATCTCGGCATTCCGGCCGACAAGCTGGAAAAGATTCGCGCCGGCCTTGCCCGTCTTCTGGCCGACACCTACACCCTCTATCTGAAGACGCACAATTACCACTGGAACGTGACCGGCCCGCATTTCCGTTCGCTGCACCTGCTGTTCGAAGAGCAATACACCGAACTGTCGGCGGCCGTCGACGAAATCGCCGAGCGCCTCCGCGCGCTCGGGGCCTATGCGCCCGGCAGCTACAGCGAATTCGCCCGTCTGGCGACGGTGAAGGAAGCAGCGGGAATCCCTTCCGCCGAGGACATGGTGGCGGAACTGGCCGCCGATCAGGCCACCGTCGTCCGCACCGCGCGGGAAACCTTCCCCCACGCCGACGCGGCGGAAGACGAAGCGACGGCCGACCTGCTGACGCAGCGCA
>CAYYGQ010000219.1:0-3551 GCA_964471485.1 uncultured Sandaracinobacter sp.
CCGCCGCCGGGCTTGGCTCCCGGCTCGATGAAATCAAGCCCGGCCTCGCCGGCCTCGTCGGCGAATCGCTTCGCCTGCTGCACGGGGAATGGCCTTCGGGCCTGCCGCAAGGCGTCATCCACGCCGACCTCTTCCCAGACAATGTGCTGATGCTGGGCGATGAAGTCACCGGCCTTATCGACTTCTATTTCGCCTGCACCGATCTCTTCGCCTACGACCTCGCCGTGCTGCACGCCGCCTGGTGTTTCCCGGCCGACGGCAAGGCGCCGATCCCGGAGCGTGAACGGGCCTTGTTCGCCGGCTACCAGTCGGTGCGGCCGCTGCTGGCGGCCGAGCAGGCGGCCTGGCCGCTGCTGACACGGGGGGCGGCGCTGCGCTTCCTTCTCAGCCGCGCCCAGGACTGGCTGGCCCCGCCCGACAGCGCCCTCGTCCAGCACAAGGATCCGCGGCCGTTCGCCAACCGCCTCGCCCATTATGCCGGTCTTCATGGCTGATTTTATGGCTGAACCGCCCCTGGCCCTTCCCGAAGTGCTGATCGCGACCGACGGCGCCTGCAAGGGCAACCCCGGCCCCGGCGGCTGGGCGGCCATCCTCCGCCACGGCGGCGCCGAAAAGCTGCTGAGCGGCGCCGAGGCCGACACCACCAACAACCGCATGGAAATGACGGCGGCGCTGATGGCGCTGAAGGCGCTGAAACGCCCGGCCAGCGTCACCCTGCAAACCGACAGCCGTTATCTCATGGACGGCATGACCAAGTGGCTTTCGGGCTGGAAACGCAACGGCTGGAAGAATGCCCAGAAAAAGCCCGTGCGGAACGCCGACCTGTGGCTGGCGCTCGACGAGGAAACCCGCAGGCACCACATCCGCTGGGAATGGGTGCGCGGCCATTCCGGCCACCCGCTGAACGAACGCGCCGACCAGTTGGCGAACGAGGCCATCGCCACGCTCGACGCCAGGAAACGGGCCTGAACCATGGCCTCGGGCCTGATCGCCCTCCTCGATGACGTGGCCGCCCTCGCCAAGCTCGCCGCCACCACGCTCGACGATGTGGCCGCCGCCACCGCCAGGGCCGGCGCCAAATCGGCCGGAGTCGTCATCGACGACGCCGCCGTCACCCCCACCTATGTCGAAGGCTTCACGCCCGACCGCGAGCTTCCGGTCATCGGGAAAATCGCCCGCGGCTCGCTCGTCAACAAGCTGCTGATCCTGCTGCCGCTGTTCATGGCGCTGGTGGCCTTCGCGCCCTTCGCCCTGACGCCGCTGCTGATGCTCGGCGGCGGCTATCTCTGCTTCGAAGCGGCGAAAAAACTGGGCGAGCGCCTGAGCGAACGCCTGACCACCCACCCGGCCACCACGCGGCAACACGGCCCCGCCGCCGCGCAACGGGAAGGGGCCATCGTTCGCGGCGCCATCCGCACCGACCTCATCCTGTCGGCGGAAATCCTCGCCATCGCCTTGGGCGAACTCGACAATCTGCCGCTCGCCACCGTCGCCGCCGCCCTCGTCGGCGTCAGCCTCGCCGTCACCGCCCTCGTCTACGGGGCCGTCGCCCTCATCGTCAAAATGGACGACATCGGTCTCGTCCTCGCCCGCCTCGGCCATAAAATGGCGCGCGCCTTCGGCCGCCGGCTCGTCACCCTGATGCCCAGGCTGCTGGCGTGGCTGTCGGGCATCGGCATCGCCGCCATGGCCTGGGTTGGCGGCGGCATCCTGCTGCACGGGCTGGAGGAAACCGCGCTGTGGCCAGCGCTGCCGCGCCTCCTGCATGGCCTCGCCGCCATTCCCGGCCATTTCGCCCCTGTTGCCGACGGCGCCGTCCAATGGCTGGCCTTTGCCGCGCTCGCCGGCCTTTGCGGCCTGCTGTTCGGCCTGCTGCTGGTGGCCGCCGTTCACATGGCGGGCCACATGGCGGGGCGTTTTCGCCGCTGGCTCGCTTCCAGCCGCTAGCCGCCTCGTTGCCGGAAGCGGGCGAACCGGCTATGCGCGGATTCCCGCTTGTGAAGGGTGAACCATTATGTCGCGCCGCCGCCAGATCTACGAAGGCAAAGCCAAAATTCTCTATGAAGGCCCGGAACCCGGCACCCTCATCCAGTATTTCAAGGACGATGCCACCGCCTTCAACGCCCAGAAGAAGGGCACCATCAGCGGCAAGGGCGTGCTGAACAACCGCATCTCCGAGCATCTGTTCACCCTGCTCGGCAATATCGGCATCCCCACCCACTTCATCCGCCGCCTCAACATGCGCGAGCAACTCATTCGCCAGGTGGAAATTATTCCGCTGGAAGTGGTGGTGCGGAACGTCGCCGCCGGCTCGCTTTCAAAGCGCCTCGGCATCGAGGAAGGCACGCCGCTGCCGCGCACCATCCTCGAATATTATTACAAGGACGACGCCCTTGGCGACCCGATGGTGACAGAAGAGCATGTCGCCTGCTTCGGCTGGGCCGGGCAGGACGAACTGGCCGACATCGTCGACATGGCCATCCGCACCAACGATTTCCTTACCGGCCTGTTCGCCGGAATCGGCATCCGCCTCGTCGATTTCAAGCTGGAATTCGGCCGCCTCTGGGAAGACGATTACAACCGCGTCATCCTCGCCGACGAAATCAGCCCCGACGGCTGCCGCCTCTGGGACATGGCCACCAGCGAAAAGCTCGACAAGGACCGCTTCCGCCGCGACCTCGGCGGCGAAGTGGAAGCTTATCAGGAAGTTGCGCGCCGTCTTGGCCTGCTGCCGGAAGGAACCGAAGGGGTGCCGCTCGACCTTGGCGAGGCGCGCAAGGCCAAGACCAGGGCCAAGGCGGCCAAATGAAGCCGCTGGCGTGGCTGGCCGGGATCGCAGCGCTGGGGCTGGCGGCGCCGCTTGTCGCCCAGCCGGCGAAACTGCCGCCGCTGCCGCAACTGCTGTCGCCCCGGCAGATCACGCCGATGCCGTCGGCGACGCCGGCCGAGGTGCTGCATTATGGCGACCACCCGGCGCAGGTGGTGGAACTGTATCTGCCGGCAAAGCAGGCCGATTCGGCGCTGCCGGTCGTCGTCCTCATCCATGGCGGCTGCTTCAACAGCGCCGCCAACGGCTTTAGCTGGGTGCGCCCGGCGGCGACCGCGCTGGCCGACAGGGGCTATGCCGTCTGGTCGATCGACTACCGCGAGGCCGACGAGGAAGGCGGCGGCTATCCCGGCACCTATCAGGATGTGGCGGCGGCCATCGACCTGCTGCGCGAGCAGATGGAAAAACACAGGCTCGACCCCGCCCGCGTCGTGCTGTTCGGCCATTCGGCCGGCGGGCAGATGGCGCTCTGGGCGGCCGGGCGCGCCAATATCCCGGCGGCAAGCCCGCTGCACGTCGACAAGCCCTTGCAACCGAAAGGCGTGCTGTCCTTCGGCGGCTATGGCTCGCTCGCCCGCTTCGACTCCGACATCGCCAGCCGCTGCGGCACGGAGCGGATGCGGAAGATGCTGCCGCCGCCAACCGCGGAGGCGGCGCCGGCCGAAGACCCGCGCTTTGCCGACACCAGCCCCGACCGGCTGCTGCCGACCGGGGTGCCGACCGT
>CAYYGQ010000220.1:0-3544 GCA_964471485.1 uncultured Sandaracinobacter sp.
TCGCGCATCGAGCAACGGCTGCTTGCCTTCCTTGCCGCCGAACGCCGCCGCCATCTGGCGAGGCTGCTGCATCTTGAACGGCTTCGCCCCGGCCTGTCGCCGCCGGCGCGCGGCCTTGTGGTGCAGTTGACGGAAACGCTTGGCGTGCTGCCGCGCGGCCCTGTGGCGCCGTTGCTGGAAAGCCTCAGCGTCGCCGACCGGCGGGCGCTTCGCGGCGCCGGGGTTCGCCTTGGGGTCATGCATGTGTTCATCGCCGATGTGCTGCGCCCGGCGGCGACGCGCTGGCGCCTCGCGCTCTGGGGGGTGGCGGCCGGGGTCGGGCACATGCCGCCGCCGCCGCGCGCCGGGCAGGTGTCGCTCAGGCCGGACCATGGGGCGCCGCCCGGCTTCTATGCCGTCGCCGGCTTCTGGGTGCTGGATGGCTTCGCCGTCCGCGTCGACATGGCCGACCGGGCGGCGCGCGCCGTGCATGCCCGGCGCATGGAGGCGCGCGGCGAGACACGCGGCGCCGATGCCGCCCTCCGCCCCGATCCGAAGCTGATGACCGGCCTTGGCCTTGGCGCGGCGGAGTTCGCCCGGCTGATGCGCGCCTTCGGCTTTCGCGGCGACGTTCTTCAGGGGTTTCGCTTTGCGGCCGGCGCTGGCCGGCGGCCGCCAAGCCCGGCCAAGGCGACAAGCCCCTTCGCCGGGCTTGGCGACCTGCTGTCCGGCGCTGGCCGATGAGGGGTGCCGGCAGCAGGAGAAACGGTTTGCAGGGGATGCGGCTCGACAAATGGTTGTGGTTCGCGCGGCTGGCGCCGTCGCGGGGCGCGGCGCAGAAGCTTTGTTCCGGCCGCCACCTGCGGCTCGACGGCCGGGTGATCGAACGCAGTTGCGCCATCGTCCGCCCCGGCGCCGTGCTGTCCTTCCCCAGGGGCGAGCATGTGGTGGCGGTCCGGGTCGAGGCGCTTTCGACACGGCGCGGCCCCTCGGCCGAGGCGCGGTGCCTCTATACGCCGCTGCTGCCGGCGCCCGAGCCGCGCCTTGCCCTTCATCCTGGGTTCGGCGCCGCGCAAAACGCGCCGCGCGGCATGACGGGTCATTGACGCCGCCGCACGGGCCGCCTAGCGCTGGACCATCGTTTTTTCGAAGAGGACCTGCGGGGTAACGTCATGGCCTATGTGGTGACCGACCAATGCATCAAGTGCAAATATATGGATTGCGTCGAGGTGTGCCCGGTCGACTGTTTCTACGAGGGCGAGAACATGCTCGTCATCCACCCCGACGAATGCATCGACTGCGGCGTCTGCGAGCCGGAATGCCCGGCGGAAGCGATCGTGCCCGACACCGAGCCGAACACCGAGCGCTGGGCGGAGCTGAACGCCGAATACAGCGTCGAATGGCCGAACATCACCTCGAAGGGCGAACTGTTCCCCGACGCCGACGACTGGAAGGGCAAGCCCGGCAAGTTCGAGCAGTTCTTCTCGCCGAAGCCCGGCCAGGGAAGCTGACCCCTTCCGGGGGGCTTTCCTTCCCGCCAATGCGCCCGCCAATATGCCCGTCATGCCTCCGCCACGGTTTGATGGCGGCCTGACGGGCGCCCCGCTGCCGGAGGGGCGATGCCGGGTTCTGCCCTGATGGCGCGAATCCGGTCGCGGCGGACGCTCGCCCTTGCCGTGGCGCTGCTGCTGGGGGGGCTTGGGCTGCTGGCGCTGACGCAGCTTCTTCGCGAGGTGCATTTCCAGCAGATCCGCACCGCCTGGGCCGCCATCGGCGCCGGGCGCTTCGCCATCGCCATTCTTCTGACCATTGTGAGCTATCTGGCGCTTACCTGCTACGACGTGCTGGCGCTGCGCGCCGTCGGCCGGCCGTTGCGCTATCGGGTGGCGGCGCTGGCATCGTTCACCAGCTATGCCATCGGCAACAATCTCGGCCTGTCGTTCCTGACCGGCGGCTCGGCCCGCTATCGGGTCTACAGCGCCGAGGGGCTTGGCGTTGGCGATGTGGCGCGGGTGGTGGCGCTTGCCAGCCTTGCCTTCTGGACCGGGCTGCTGCTGCTTGCCGGCGCGCTGCTGGCGTCGGGGCTGGGGCAGCCGGCGTTGTTCGGGGCGCAGCCGCCGCCCTGGGCGGCGCGTGTCCTTGGGCTGTTGCTGCTGCTGGTGCCGCTTTTCCTGCTGCTCTGGACCGGCAGGAACGGGCGGACGCTCAGGCTGGGGCGCTTTCACCTGCTGCTTCCGGGCCGGCGGCTGGCCGCCGCGCAGATGCTGGTGGCGATCGTCGATCTGGCGTCTTCCAGCATGGTGCTGCTGGCGCTGGTGCCGGGGGCGGGGCTGGCGGAATGGCCGGCCTTTTTCGTCGGCTATGTCCTTGCCGTCGTGCTGGCGCTGGTCAGCGCCGTTCCGGGCGGGGTCGGCGTGTTCGAGGCCGTCCTGCTGGCGGCGCTGCCGGCCCTGGGGCGGCCGGAACTGGTGGCGGCGCTTCTTGGCTATCGGCTGGTCTATTATCTGCTGCCGCTGTTGCTGGCCGGCGTGCTGGTGGTGGCCGGCGAAGGCGAGCGGCTGCGCCATCCGGCAACGACCGTGCTTCGCGGGACCGTGCTTCGGGGCGGCCAGGCGGTGGTGGCGGCGCTGGCGCCGTTGCTGGCGGCGGCGCTGACCTTTGCCGGCGGCCTGTGCTGTTGTTCTCGGGGTCGCTGCCGGCGGAACGCGGGCGGATGGCCATGCTCTACGAGCTGTTGCCGCTGCCGTTCATCGAAGTGTCGCATCTGGCGGCCAGCATCGTCGGGGTGCTGCTGCTGCTGCTGTCGGCCGGGCTTTACCGCCGGCTGGACGGCGCCGCCTTTCTGGCCCGCATCCTGCTGCTGGCGGGCGGGCTGTTCTCGCTGTCGAAGGGGCTTGATTACGAGGAAGCGGCGACCATGCTGCTGATCGCGGCGCTGTTGCAGTGGACGCGGAAATCCTTCTACCGCCAAACCCGGCTGACGCGGACCCTGCTGTCGCCGGCCTGGCTTGCAACGGTTGCGCTGATGGTCGGGCTTTCGGTCTGGCTGGGGCTGTTTGCCTACAAGCATGTCGTCTACCGGAACGAGCTGTGGTGGCATTTCTCGGCCCAGGGCGATGCCTCGCGGTTTCTGCGCGCCAGCGTCGTGCTGGCGGTGCTGCTGGCGGCGCTGGCGCTCTGGCATCTGCTGCAACCGGCGACGGCCGCGGCGCCTTCGCCGGCCAGCGGCGACCCGCCGGCCGCCGAGGCGCTGGCGCTGTCGTCCAGAACCGATTCCAACCTTGCCCTCGTCGGCGACAAGCGGTTTCTCGCTTCGCCGTCGGGGCGCGCCTTTCTGATGTACCGGATTCGCGGCCGAAGCTGGATCGTCATGGGCGATCCCGTCGGCGACCGCGCCGAGTGGAGCGAACTGCTGTGGACCCTCCTTGAGCAGGCGGACGCGGCGCAGGGCCGGCTGCTGCTCTACCAGATCAGCCAGGATGCGCTGCCGATCGCCATCGACCTTGGTTTGCAGATCGTGAAATATGGCGAGGAAGCGCGGATCGACCTCGGCGCCTTCACCCTC
>CAYYGQ010000221.1:0-3535 GCA_964471485.1 uncultured Sandaracinobacter sp.
AACGGCCACTACCGGACGACGCCAAGGCGCGCAGCGTGCTGCGCCTCGCGCTGGCGCAGGCGCTGGTGCTCGACACGCCGCCCCACGCCGCCATTTCCACTGCCCTGCCGCTGGTCGAGGGCGGGCCGCGCCGGCTGGTGCATGGCGTGTTCGGCACCCTCAACCGCCAAAACGCGCGCCTGCCGGAGCATCCCGCGCTGCCCGACCCGGTCGCCCTGCGCTGGCAGGCCGGCTGGGGCGAGACGATGACCGCCGGCGCCGCTGTCGCGCTCACCGCCCAGCCGCCGACCGACCTGACCCTCGCGGCGGGTGAGGATGCGACCCAGTGGGCGGAAAGGCTCGGCGGCACGTCGCTCGCCCCCGGCCATGTCCGCCTGCCACCGGGCCGGGTCGACGCGCTCGAAGGCTTTGCCGAGGGCCGCTGGTGGGTGCAGGACATCGCCGCCTCGCTGCCCGGCCGCCTGCTCGGCGCGGGACCGGGCAGCGCGCTCGACCTCTGCGCCGCGCCGGGCGGCAAGACGATGCAGCTTGCCAGCCACGGCTGGACCGTGACCGCCGTCGACGCCTCCGCCAGCCGCCTCGCGCGCCTGCGCGAAAATCTCCAACGCACTGGCCTCTCCGCCGAAGTGGTGACGGCCGACCTGCTCAAATGGCAGGCGCCGGGCCTTTATGACGCCGTGCTGCTCGACGCGCCGTGCAGCGCCACCGGCATCTTCCGCCGCCATCCCGACGTGCTCCACCGCGTCCGGCCCAGGGACATCAAGGCGCTGGCCGAAACCCAGGCCCGGCTGGTGGCGCGCGCCGCCGATTGGGTGAAGCCGGGCGGGCGGCTGGTCTATGCCGTCTGCTCGCTGGAGCGCGCCGAGGCGGAGGCGCAGGCCGAACGCCTGCTCGCCACGCGCCCGGACCTTGTGCCCGACCCGGTTTCGGCGGCCGAACTGCCCGCCGGCCTGATGCCCGACGCGGCTGGACAGGTCCGCACCCTGCCGGACATGCTGGCGGGTGAGGGCGGCCTCGACGGCTTCTTCGTCGCACGCTTCCGGCGGGTGGGCTGACGCGGGGGCGAGACGGCTTGCCGCCCGCCGGAGGGCGGGTTAGGACCAGCACATCCATGATAAAGCCAGTCCGCATCGCGCCGTCCATCCTTTCCGCCGATTTCGCCCGTCTGGGCGAGGAGGTGCGCGCCATCGACGCCGCCGGCGCCGACTGGATCCATGTGGACGTGATGGACGGCCATTTCGTGCCCAACATCACCATCGGCCCCGCCGTGGTGAAGGCGTTGCGGCCGCACAGCGCCAAGCCGTTCGACGTTCACCTGATGATCAGCCCGATCGACCTCTATCTCGACGCCTTCGCGGAGGCCGGCGCGGATATCATCACCGTGCACCCGGAGGCCGGGCCGCATCTGCATCGCACGATCCAGCGCATCAAGGCGCTGGGCAAGAAGGCCGGCGTGTCGCTGAACCCAGCGACGCCCGCCAAGACGCTGGATTATGTGCTTGAGGAAATCGACCTCGTGCTGGTGATGAGCGTCAATCCCGGCTTCGGCGGGCAGAGCTTCATCAGCAGCCAGCTTCGCAAGATCGAGGCGATCCGCAAATCCATCGACAAGCTCGGCAAGCCCATCGACCTTGAGGTCGACGGCGGCATCGACGCGGACACCGCGCGGCTGGCGATCGACGCCGGGGCCGATGCGCTGGTCGCCGGCACGGCGACCTTCCGGGGCGGACCATCCGCCTATGCCGAGAACATCGCGAGGTTGCGGGGATCATGAGCAAAGCCGCCCGCGTCCCCATCCCGGAGGAAACGCCGGCGGAAGCAGCCGGCGACGGCATCGAGGTCGGCAAGCGGCTGGTCCGCATCGGCGACCAGGGCCTGTCGCTCGCCGAGCGGCTCGCTGCGCAGATGCGGCTGCTGAGCTGGCGCAGCCCGCTGCATCGCCTGCGCCTGCGCGGCCGCTTCCCGCTCAAGCTGATCGCGGTGCCGGTCGACCCGCTGACCGGCGACGAGGCGGTCGGCCAGGCGCTGATCGACGGCAAGCTGGTCCATCGCGGCGAAAGCGTCGCGGCCGGCGGCTATGACTTCAAGGCGGCGCCGTCCCCCGAATTCTTCGCATGGGCGCAATCCTTCGCATGGCTGCGCGACCTCGCCACCACCGCCGATCGCAACAGCGGCGCGCGCCGGGCCGAACCGTTGATGCGGCGCTGGCTGGATGCCCATGCCGAGTTCGACAGCGCCGGCTGGGCGCCGGGCCTGATCGGCCGCCGCATCCTGTTCTGGACGGCCTATGCGCCGCTGCTGCTGTCCTCCACCGATCTGGTCTATCGCTCGGCCGTGCTCAACGGGCTGGCGCGGCAGGCGCGGCATCTGGAGCGAGCGGCGTCCAAGGCGCCGGACGGCATCGAACGCATCGCCGCCTATTCCGGCCTGATCTGCGCCGGCCTGCTGCTGCCCGGCAATGAGGCGTGGCGGGCACGCGGCGAACATGGGCTGGAGCGCGCGCTCGGCCAGTTCGTGCTTGGCGACGGTGGCGTCGCCAGCCGCATGCCGGTCGAGGCGCTTGAGCTGCTCGAACTGCTAATGCTGGCGCGCGCGCCCTATGTGACCCTGCGCCGTGCGCCGCCGGCCTGGCTGGAGGACACCGTCCGCCGCATGGTGCCGGCCCTGACCGGCGTGATGCTCGGCGACAAGGGGTTGAGCGCATGGCATGGCGGCGGCCCCGTCGCCGCCGACCGGATCGAGCGCCTGCTCGCCGTCGCCGGGATTCCGGGGCGGCCGTTGCGCGCCGGCACCGAATGGGGTTTCCAGCGGCTGGCCGGCGGGCGCACCGTCGTCGTCGCCGATATGGGGCCGCCGCCACCGAGCCGGCTCGCCAGCATCGGCCATGCCTCGACGCTGGCGTTCGAGCTGTCGGACGGGCCGGAGCGGCTGATCGTCAATTGCGGCGGCGGGCATGGCACGACGCGGCGCATCCCCGGCGAGCTTGCCGACCTGCTGCGCACCACGGCAGCCCATTCGACGCTGGTCGCCGGCGACGTCAACTCCACCCAGCTCCGCGCCGACGGCACGCTGGGGCGCGGGGTCGAGGAGGTCGTCGCCAACCGGCAGGAGAATGAGAATGGCAGCTGGGTCGACGGCACCCATGACGGCTATGCGCGGCGTTTCGGCCTGAGCCACTGCCGCCGCCTGTTCCTCTCCGCCGACGGCATGGACCTGCGCGGCGAGGACACGCTGTTGCCCGCGTCAGGCCGCCGCCGGCGCTGGAACAGCGCGAGCGCACCGCGTTTCGACATCCGCTTCCACCTCGCCCCCGGCGTCGAGGTCGCGCAGACCGCCGATGGCAAGGGCGCCTTGATCAAGACGTCCGGCGGCCGCGCCTGGCAGTTCCGCTTCCGTGGCGGCACGATGGACTTCGACGACAGCATTTTCGTCGGCAGCGACGGCGTCCTGCGCCGCGCGCGCCAGATCGTGCTGTCAGGCACCGCCGACGCCGGCGGCACCACCATCGCCTGGTCCCTGCGCAAGGCGGGGTGAA
>CAYYGQ010000222.1:0-3477 GCA_964471485.1 uncultured Sandaracinobacter sp.
GGCGACGGCGCCAGAAAATCCAGCCGGCCCATCTGGCTGAAGCGGCTGCCGTCTTCCAGCAGCAATTCCACCTGCACCCGGTCGAGTGCGGGGATTTGCAGGCGGCCGGAGGCGATGTCGCGGCGGAAGGCAAGGATTTCGCCGCTGGTCTGGGCGAAATTGACATAGATGGGGCTGACCTGTTCCACTACCGTCAGCAGCGTGCCGGCCGAGGCCGACACCAGCGCCCCCTCGGTCACTTGCGCGCGGCCGGCGCGCCCGGAGATCGGCGCCGTGACGGTGGAATAGCCGAGGCTGAGGCGGGCGTTCGCTACCTGCGCCCGTGCCTGAAGCACGTTCGCCTCGGCGGTGTTGCGGCGGGCGACGGCGGCATCATATTCCTGCTTCGAGATGGCCTGGTCGGCCAGCAGCGGCTGATAGCGTTCGACATCCTGGCGGGCGTTGGTGGCCAGCGCCTCGGCGCTTTGCAGGGCGGCTTCGAACGACGCCATATTGGCCTGCATTTCCCGCGGGTCGATCGAGAACAGCGGCTGGCCGGCCTTCACGTCGCTGCCTTCGCGGTAGAGCAGCTTGCCGACGATCCCGGTAACGCGGGCGCGCACCTCGGCGGTGCGCATCGCCTGCACGCGGCCCGGAAGCTCGATGATGTTGGGAATGGCGGTCGCCCGCACCGTCACCACCTCGACGCCCGGAGGCGGCATCTCCGGCGGCGCGCTGTCGCCGCAGGAGGCGAGCAGCAGCGGCAGCAGAGCGGAAAGGAAAAGCCGCGCCCGGCTTCGGCGTTGCCGGCGCGCCGCCGCCGATTCGGTCTGGTCGTTCATTGCGCGCTGCATCTGCGAATTGTTTACCCTTGTCAATCTGAGTCTTGCACAAATCAGCGCGACTCAGCTGGCCGGCGTTTCCGGCAGCGGCGTTTGCAGATTGTCGAGATCGAAGCTGGCATGGCCCGGCAGCGTGTGCGTCTCGCGCTCGATCATGCGCCGCACTTTCGGCCGTTCCGGCCCGATGTGCAGTTGCAGAATCTGCTCGATATTTTCGGCGTCGGCGCGGGTGCGCCGTTCGATGTGCCGGAGATAGTCGAGCCAGGTGGCGACATTGTAGCGCTCGGTCCATTTCGTCGGGTCGGCGAGGTCGCGCAGCAGCGTCCACTGCCGGGCGCCGTCGCGGCGGCGGATGCGGCGGCGTTCGCTCATCACCGACAGGAAGGCGGCGATGCTGTGTTCGGCGATGCGGTAGTCGATCTCGACGACGATCGGGCCGCTGCGGCTGCGGATGGGAACGGCGGTTTCGGGCGGCTGGCCGCGGATCAGCGGGTTGAGGTCGAGATCGAGCACCGCCGGCAGCGGCTGGAAGCGGCCGATGGCGACGGTGGCCAGTTGCAGGGCCGCCGCCGCCCCGAGCGCCAGCGGGATTCCGGCCTGTTCGGCGATGGCGCCGAAGATCCAGGCGCCGATGGCCATGCCGCCGAAGGCGAAGGTCTGGTAGAGGGCGAGCGCCCGCGCCACCACCCAGCGCGGCGCCGACATCTGGATGGTGACGTTGAAGGTGGACAGCACGATCACCCAGCAGGCGCCGGCCAGCATCAGCGCCGGAAGGGTAAGCCAGAGCGAGGGGCTGAGGCCGGTCGCCAGCATTCCGGCGGCGAACGCGGCCGTGGCCAGTTGCACCATCGGTTCGGTGGAAAGCCGGGCGCGCAGCGCGCGGACGGTGACGGCGCCGCCAACGGCGCCGAGGCCGAAGGCGCCGAGCAGGATGCCGTAGGTCATGGCGCCGCCCCGCACCAGGTCGCGGGCCACCAGCGGCAGCAGCGCCGAAAGCGCCGCCGCCGTGATCCCGAACACCAGGGCGCGGAACAATACGCGGCGCAGCATCGGCGACATGGCGACGTAGCGCACGCCGGACGCCATGGCGAGGTCGATGCGCTCGGGGGGGAGGGGGCGGGGCGGGCGTTCCGGTTTCCAGCGCGCCAGCACGGCAAGAAGGCCGATATAGCTGAACACGTTCACCAGGAAGGCGGCGGCGGCCCCCGCGGCGGCGACGATGGCGCCGCCGATCGCCGGGCCGAGGCTTCTGGCGATGTTGAACCCCATGGAATTATAGGCGACGGCGGCCGGCAGCGCCGGCCGTTCCACCATATCGCCGACGGACGCCTGCCAGGCCGGGCTGTTGAGCGCGGTGCCGCAGCCGAGAAGGAAGGTGAAGCCGAGCAGGCTGGAAGGCGTTAGCCAGCCGGCATAGGCGGCGACCGCCAGGCTGATCGACACCGCCAGCATCAGCGACTGCGCCAGCAGCATGACATGGCGGCGGTCGAGATTGTCGGCGACGGCGCCGGCGAACAGCGACAGCAGCAGGATCGGCAGCGTGACCGACGCCTGCACCAGCGCCACCATCTGCGACGAGGTGGACAGCGTCGTCATCATCCAGGCGGCGCCGACCGACTGGATGATGCCGCCGAAATTCGACAGCACCGTCGTCGCCCAGATGGCGCGGAAGATCGGATAGCGCCAAGGCGATTCCGGCGGCGATTCCGGCGGCGATTCCGGGATGGAATCCGGCGAAGATTCCGGGATGGATTCCGGCGCGGCCCTTTCGGTCACGGGCCAGGCCTAAAGCGGCGCCAGCAGGCGGTCCAGCCCGGCTTCGCCGCTGTTCCCGGTCTTTTCGAGGCGCGGGTAGCGCGGACCGTCGTGGTAGGGGATGGCGACGCTCTGGTAGTGGTCGCCGAGGCGCAGCACCAGCGCGATCGGCTCGGTTGCGCCCTTGGCCTTGACGATGGCCTCCTTCAGCCGGTCGGCGCTGTAGGCCTCGCCGTTGACGCTGACCAGCCGGTGGCCGACGGTCACTCCTTCGCGGAAGGCCGGGCTGTCCCAGACGACGCCGAGGATGTTGCCGCTGCTGGCGACGGTCAGCCCCAGCGAATAGCTGAAATCTTCGGCCTGGCGCGCCGTCATCGAATGTTTGAACGCCGCGGTCGGCGTGTCGGTGTAGATCAGCCGATAGCCGTTCCCCGCCAGCCCTTCGAGCGGCGGCGGCTGGCCGATGCCGTAAAGGCGCGCCTGCAACAGCCCGTCCCAGTCGTAGGGCTGGATTGCAGAGAGCGCCGCCACCACATCCTCGTAGCGATAGGTGAGGGTGCCCCAGTCGCCGTCGTTCAGGCCGAAGAAGCGTTTGGCGAAATCGTCGAGCGAGCGTTTGCCGGCCGATTCCCGGCGCAGGATGGAATCGACCTCCAGCCAGACCAGCAGCCCTTCGTTGTAATAATCCTCGGAGCGCTGCCAGCTTGCCCAGCCCTTCGGCCGCCGCTGGGACAGGATGGGGTCGTTGGTGGTGTCGGCCAGCGGCCGCCATTGCCGCGCCGGCTCGGTCGCGTAGCGGGCGGCGATCATCGCCAGCTGGTCGAGCGTGTCTTCCTTCGAGACCAAGCCCGAGCGCGCTTGCAGCACATAGCCCCAGAATTGCGTCTGCCCTTCATACACC
>CAYYGQ010000223.1:0-3477 GCA_964471485.1 uncultured Sandaracinobacter sp.
CAAGAGCGCGTTCCAACTGCCATTTGAAGTTATGAGTACCGATTTCTTTCAACACTTCACGCTGCCATTTCGGGTCTTTGATCTTTTCCAGTTCCAGAAAATCCATCAGTGTAGCCCCGCGCTTCAGACCCTGTTTAAGATCGTCCTGCGGGAATTCCAATAGCTTCACACGCCGGCGAACGGTTACCTTCGAAAATCCGGTTTTCTCGGAAATGGTGTTAACTGTTTCCCCAAGGTCCAACATCATCTGGAAGCCCTGGGCCTGCTCATACAAGGTCAGATCATTCCGCTGGATGTTTTCCAGCAACATGGTCGCGATCTGCTCCCTGGGGCCCAGATCTGTCACAACACAGGGCACTTCTATAAGCCCGGCGAGCTTCGCGGCCGCCAGACGACGGTGGCGGCGGCGATAATGTTGACGCGCGAGAAGCGCTCGGCAAGGCGGGCCGCCGGCAGGCCGAGGAAGGTGTAGAGCAGGGCGAAATAGAGGCCGCCCAGCAACCCCAGTTGCAGGTCGCTGATGCGAAGATCGTCCTTGATGGCCTGGCCGATGGCGGCGATGATGGTTCGATCGGCGAAATTGAGGGTGTAGGCAAGGAACAGCAGCAGCAGCGCCAGGCGCGCGGCGGACGGGTTTGCCCGGTCAATCGCGCCAGCCGGGCCGGTCGGGCCTGTCGGGCCGGTCGGATCAGCTGGGCCGGTCGGGTTTGCCGGGTTTGCCGGGCCTGCCCGGTCAGCCGCGCCTGTCGGGGTGGCCGGGTTTGCCGGATTAGCCGGGCCTGTCGGGTTTGCCGGGGTGGCGGCGTGCCCGGGGGAGGGCGTGGGTTCGGAAGGCTGCATCGCCCCGGCCTCTATCGCCCGCCCCGCCGGCCGGCAACCGGGCGGCGCGCGCTTCGGTCGGGCATTTTCTTTCCGGCAAGCCTCTGGCATAGCGGCGGCCATGAAGCGGACCCTTTTTTCCCTGCTGCTGCCGGCGCTGGCTTTGGCGCTGTCTTTGGCGCCGCCGGCCATGGCGATCGGCTTTGTCAACAATGGCACGCAATGGCTGGCGCTGTCGGCGGAGGAGAAATTCTCCTATGTGCGCGGCCTGAACGACGCCGCCAATTTCGTCTTCATCGACGACAGCCTTGACGCGGCGATCGCCAAAACCGGGCGCACCAAATGCCTGGTGGAAAAAAAGGTGACGACGGCGATCCTCGCCGACATGCTGACCACCGCCTACGACAAGGAGGGAGCGCGCTATGGCCAGTTGGCGCCGCTCGTCGTCTATCTGGCGCGGGTGGGAGAGTTCTGCCGCGACGTGATCGTCCGCGAGCGCGCCGGCTTCGGCCTGCCGCCGCAATAGTTTCGCGGCAATCGGCCCGCCCGTTGCGGGCCTGTCTTGCGGGTGTGAAATGCCACGGCGCCCGGAGGCGGCGCGGCCGCCCGTTCCGGCATGACGTTCCGACATGACGTTCAGGCATCTCGTTCCAGCATCTCGCCGCGCACGCTTGCTGGCAGACGGCGGCTCTGCCGGCACGGGCCGGGTGAAGCGTGAAAACAGCGGGCCACAAGAAAAGGGGCACCCGGTTGGCCCGGACGCCCAGGCATCTCGCCGCGCACGCCTGCTGGCAGACGGTGGCTCTGCCGGCACGGGCCGGGTGAAGCGTGAAAACAGCGGGCCACAAGAAAAGGGGCGCCCGGTTGGCCCGGACGCCCCTTTGCATTCTCGGTTGCTGCGGTCGGCTCAGAAGCCGAACGACACGCCACCGCGCCAGGCGGTGCCGCCGCGCTTGCTGAAGCCGGTGGCAACGCCGGCGTTCAGCGCGACATTCTCGTTGACGAGAACGCCGAGCTGGCCGGCGATGGCCGCTTCGCCGCGATAGCCGCCGATGTTGGCGGTGAAGTTGATCTGCTTGTTCGGCAGGAAGGTGCCGCCGCTCATGGCGACCGCGACGGCGGTGCCGGCGTTGGCCCGCTTGTCGAGGTCTTGCAGGCTGGAGTTCAGCGCATCGACGCGGACGTTCACTCCGGCGATCGCGCTGTTCAGCTGGCCGACGTTGACGGCGTCGGTGTCGGCCACGCCGGCGGCCACGCCGGTGATGCGGTTGCCGTTGGCGTTGAAGCCGTTCGCGGTGATGACGCCGCTGGTGCTGATGCCGTTGGCGTCGATCGACGTGTAGGCGGTGGGCGTCGACGGCAGCGCGACGGCGACTTCGCCGGCGCCCGGATCATAGGTGGCGGTGCCGACGCGGGTGGCGAAGACCATCCCCGAGGTGCTGACCGTCGCCGAGGTTTCCGTGGCGACCACCGAACCGTCGACCACCGGGCCGGACGTGGAAAGCGTCGCCGCGTAATTGTCGATGTTGCCGATCGAGCCAGAGGCGCTGACGGCGGTGATGGTGCTTTCACCCGGAACGATGACATCGGGGTTGACGGTGGTGCCGGTCACGGTCGGAGGCGGGCCCGGATCATAGGTGTTGGTGATCGAGGTTTCGTGAATCTGGTCCTGACCGCCGTCGCCGCTGTAGTCGATCGTGCCGGTGTAGGTGTTGCCGTTCACGGTGACGGAGACCGCCTGCGAGCTGCTCGGCAGCGTCGAGGTGACGGTTTCCTCGGTGTAGGTGGTGGTGGTGTTCTCGTAGGGGGCGACGGTGCTGTCGCCGGTGGTTTCCGTGGTCGAGTTGCCGACCACCGTCGTCGATGTCACCACGCCGCTGTAGGTGCCGTCGAATGCCTGACCCAGCGCCGAGGTCGCGAGCAGGGTGGAGGCGAGGGCCGCCGCCAGAACCGGAAGCCCCCTGCCTGCGAAAATCGTTTTTTGCTTCATACCATGTTCCTTTCGATTCACGAGCGATTTGGGCCGCCATGCGCCAGAATTCGCAGCGCACGGTCGAGCCGGGCCTGTTCGCTAAGCCCCCCAAACACTCGGGCAAATGTTAGGCGGCAGGATTAACCCTAGCAAGAAGAAACTGCCACCGCTTCCGATATAGTTTTTCTTGTGTGCCCCTTTCGTCACTTGGTCGTATCGTGCTTTAACAACGAAGCATTGCGCCACGCCGATGCGGACGGAGCAAGGAGCGCCAGATGGCCGACCCGCAACCGGCGCCCGAATGGGAAATCGGGCGCTGGCTCAACACGAAGACAGAAATCGCCCTTGGCGACCTTCGCGGCAAGGCAATCTTCGTCGTTACTTTTCAAATGCTTTGCCCCGGCTGCGCCAACACGGCCCTGCCGCAGGCCAAAAAGCTGCGCTCGACGTTCGCCGAAGACGACCTGGCGGTGATCGGCCTGCACAGCGTGTTCGAGCACCATGAAGCGCAAGGGTCGGCGGCGGCGCTTCAGGCATTTTTGCAGGAATATCGAATCGACTTTCCTGTCGGCATCGACGCCGGCGCGCGCCCGGGCCGCCTGCCGGCGACCATGGGCCGCTATGGAATGCAGGGAACGCCGACCACGCTGCTGATCGATCACAAGGGCCGGCTCAGGCTGAATCAT
>CAYYGQ010000224.1:0-3026 GCA_964471485.1 uncultured Sandaracinobacter sp.
GGCCGATCAGGCGCTTCACGGCAAAGACGGTGTTTTCCGGGTTGGTGACGGCCTGGCGTTTCGCCGGCTGGCCGACCAGGCGCTCGCCGTCCTTGGCAAAGGCCACCTGGCTCGGCGTGGTGCGGGCGCCTTCCGCATTTTCGACGACCTTGGGCGTCGCCCCTTCCATCACCGCCACGCAACTGTTGGTGGTGCCAAGGTCAATGCCGATCACTTTTGCCATCTGTTTCCTGTTCCTCTACTTCGGCGCGCCAATCTCGATCCGAGGGTCTCAGATCCGGGAAACGCCGCGCGAATTGCCTTGCCGGGCATCTGCCCCGATTCCCGGCCTGCTGGCGATATAGGGACAGAGAAGGCGGCATCAATGGCGCGCCCGGACAAAGCCGGACAAAAGCGCGCGACCGTGGCCTGCCGGACACCATCCTGCCCCCCCCCCGGCGGCGGAAGCCGCCTATAGTTCTTACCCCGGCAACCGCCGCCTATATTGTCGCAGCGGCGGCGGCCTTTCTTGTCCCGGCGGCGGCGGCCGCCTATGTCCACGTCCGCACGACCCCTCTCGACACGAAGGACCAGAGTCCATGCAGTCACGTCGTTCCGGCCTTTTCCTGGGTTCCGGCCTTTTCCTGGCCCTTGCAGCGCTCGCCGCCGCGCCGCTGCTGTCGGCTGCGCCGGCCCTTGCCGCTGACGCCGCCGACGCTCCGCAATTCACCGACGCCTGGGTGCGCCTCCCGGCGGTGAGCGGCCGGCCCGCCGGCGGCTATTTCACCGCGCACGGCACGGCCAGCGCCGATACGCTCAGTTCGGTCACTTCCCCCAGGGCCGAGCGCATCGAAATGCACAGCATGGTGCGGGACGGCGCCACCATGAAGATGCGCGCCGAACCAGGCTTTGCCCTGCCGGCGAACGGCGAACTGACGTTCGCGCCCGGCGGCAGCCACCTGATGCTGTATGGCCTGTCGGGCGAGCTGAAGCCGGGCGACAAGGTGCCGCTCGTCTTCCACTTCGCCTCGGGCGAAAAAGTCTCGGTCGAAGCCGAGGCGCGCGCACCTTCGGCGCCAGCCCCGGCGGCGGCGCACCAGCACTGAGCGAAGCGCCTCAGCGCAGCTTCAGCGGCCGCTCGTTCGTCGCGTCGTACATCCTGATGTCGGAGCCGCGGACGGCGCCGGCGATGGCTTTCCTGAATTCGGCCATGTGGGCGGACGCCGCGTGCGCCTTCAGATGCGCGACGGATTTCCAGCGCTCGGAGATGTGGATGGTCGCCGACCGCTCGCCGTCGCCTTCGTCCTCGACCGACAGACTGCAGGAATAGCAGCCGTCCTCAGCACGCGCCCGCCGCATGGTCTGCTGCAACACCGGCTTCAATCCGGCAAGCCGGGCGGGATCGACATCGAGACGCCCGAGAAGGATGATCACGCGGCGCTGTCCTTGCCGCGCCTGGCAACCGTGACCAGCGCCGGCCGCAGCAGCCGGTCCTTCATGGTCCAGCCGGCCTGAAGCTCGGAGACGATGGTGCCCGGCTCGGCGTCGGCTTCCACTTCCACCATGGCTTCGTGGGTGTTGGGGTCGAGCGGCAGGCCGACGGCCGCCACGCGGCGAACGCCGTGGCGCTCGAAGATCGACACCAGTTCGCGTTGCGTCGCCTCGATTCCAGCGCGGAGAGACGGCGCGGCGTCCTCGGGCAGCGAATCGATGGCGCGCGCCAGATTGTCGGCCACCGACAGCATGTCGCGGGCGAAGGCGGCCGCCGCATATTGCACCGAATCGGCCTTGTCGCGTTCGAGGCGCCGCCTGGTGTTCTCGGCCTCGGCCACCATCCTCAGCGCCCGGTCGCGCTCGGCATCGCGTTCCGTCGCCAGGGCGACGATTTCGGCGCGCGCCTCGGCCAGCGCTTTCTCAAGCTGCTCTTCGGTGGAAAGTTCCTCGGCCTTTTCTTCAGGCTCGTCGGCTGTCATGCCATCAACCTCGACAGTCTGTTTGCGGTGAAATCCACCATGGGGATGACGCGCGCATAGTTCAACCGTGTCGGGCCGATGACGCCGACGACGCCGACGACGCGGCCGTCCGCCCCCCGGTAAGGGGCGGCGATGACCGACGAGCCGGACAGCGCGAACAGCTGCGTTTCGGCGCCGATGAAGATACGCATGGCGTCGGATTTTCGCGCCTCGTCCAGCAGATGCGCCACTTCGCCTTTGCGCTCCAGTTGCTGCAACAAGGCGCGCGCGCGGTCGAGATCGGCGGAATCGAGGAGATGCGCCTGGCCGCGAACGATCAGCACAGGCCCGGCGCCGTCGCTCGACCAGCTGGCAAGGCCGCGCTCCACCAGGTCGGCGGTCAACTGGTCCAGTTCGGCCTTGTCGGTCGCCATTTCCGCCTGCAAGCGCTCGACCGCCTGCGGCAGCGTCAGCCCGGCAAGCCTGGCGTTAGCGTAATTCTGCGCCTGCTCCAGCCGTTGCGGATTGGCTTCGTCGGGGAGGGCGATCACCCGGTTTTCGATGCTGCCGTCGGCCCCCGCCAGCACGGCGAGCGCCCGCCCGGCCCCGAGCGGCACCAGGTTCAACTGGCGGATGACCGGATCGGCCTTTTGCGCGGCGATGACGGCGGCGCATTTCGAAAGCCCGGACAGCGCCGCCGTCGTCCGCGTCAGCACCTCCTCCAGGCTGGCGCCAAGGCGGGCGGCTTCCGCCTCGATGGCGGCGATGTCGTCGGCGTCGGGGGCGGCCGCCTGCATCATGCCGTCGACGAACAGCCGCAGGCCCTGTTCGGTGGGGATGCGCCCGGCCGAGGTGTGCGGCGCCGCCAGCAGGCCGAGTTCCTCCAGATCCTGCATGACGTTGCGGATGGAGGCCGGCGACAGGTTCAGATGCCCGCCTTTCGAAAGCGTGCGCGAGCCGACCGGCGCCCCCGTCGACAGATAGCCGTCGACGATGTCGCGGAAAATGATCCGCGCCCGCTCGGACAGGCTTGCCACACTGATTTCCGCCGCGTCGGCCATGCCTTCCATGTAGGGGCAGCCCGCCCGCCGCTCA
>CAYYGQ010000224.1:3036-3410 GCA_964471485.1 uncultured Sandaracinobacter sp.
GTTCCCGCCTAAGCCGGCCCCGAGCCACCAGCATCCACCAGCAAAGGAAAACCCATGCGCCCTTCCGGCCGTTCCCCCGACAGGATGCGCGAACTCCGCATCGAACCCGCGTTCAACCCTTACGCCGAAGGCTCGTGCCGGATCTGCTTCGGCAACACCCATGTGCTGGTGACGGCCAGTCTGGAGGAGCGGCTGCCGCCCTGGCTTCACGGGCAGGGCAAAGGCTGGGTGACGGCCGAATATGGCATGTTGCCGCGCGCGACCCACACGCGCGGCGCCCGGGAAGCGGCGCGCGGCAAACAGTCGGGGCGGACGCAGGAAATCCAGCGGCTGATCGGCCGCTCGCTGCGCGCCGTCACCGATCTGAAGGCGCT
>CAYYGQ010000225.1:0-3394 GCA_964471485.1 uncultured Sandaracinobacter sp.
GATCGGCCAGCTTCGCCAGCGCATCGGCGCGGCGATTGCGACGGCGCTTCCGGGGGATGCCGGCGCCATCGCCGGCGCCCTCGTCATCGGCGAGCAGGGGCGCATCCGCCCCGATCTCGTCGAGGCGATGCGCGTGGCCGGCCTTGCCCATATCCTGACGGTTTCGGGCTTTCACGTCGGCATCGTCGTTGGCGGCGGCTTTTTCCTGCTGCGGCACCTGCTGGCCATGTGGCCGTGGCTGGCGCTGCGGCTGTCGGTTCGCCTTCTGGCGGCCTTTGGCGGCGGCCTTGCCGGCACCGCCTACACCCTGCTTTCGGGCGCGGCGCTGCCGTCGGTGCGCTCGATCCTGGCCGCCTGGGTGGTGCTGGGGGCGATGATGCTTGGCCGCGACCCGCTGGCGCCGCGCCTCATTGCCTTTGCCGCCTTCGTCATCCTGTGCCTTCGCCCCGAGTCGCTGCTGAACCCCAGTTTCCAGTTGAGCTTCGCCGCCGTCACCGCGCTGGCCGCCCTTGCCCATTCCGCCATCGGCCGCAAGCTGCGGCCGATGGCAGGCGATGGCCGGCTGCGGAAATTCGGAAAATTCGTCGTCGGGCTGGTGCTGACTGGGCTGGTTGCCGAACTGGTGCTTGGGCCGATTGCGCTGGCGCAGTTCGGCCGCGCCGGCCTTTATGGCGTGCTGGCGAACGTGGTGGCGGTGCCGCTCACCGGCTTTGTCATCATGCCGCTGCTTGCCCTGTGGCTGCTGCTGGCGCCGCTTGGGCTTGGCGGGCTGGTTTCCTGGGCGCTGGCGCCGGCGCTTGCGGCGCTTGGCGGCATCGGCCTTCGGGTGGCCGAATGGCCGGGCGCGTCGGTCACGCTGGCCGCCATGCCGGAATCGGCGCTGTTCACCCTGTTGTTCGGCGGCCTGCTGCTGTTGCTGCTTTATGGGCGGCTGCGTTTCCTTGGCCTGCCGGTGCTGGCGGCGGGAATCCTGCTGGCCCTTTATGCGCCGCGCCCCGATCTGTTCGTGGCCGCCGACGGCCGGCAGGTGGGGGTGGTGGCGGACGGCACCCTCTACACGCTGCGCGGGCATCGCGGCGGCTTTCTGGTGCGGAACTGGGCGGAAACCGCCGACGCCGATCCCTCGGCCCGCCTCGCCGATCTGCCCGGCGCCCGCTGCAACGCCCTGCTGTGCCGGGTGCCGTTGCCGGGCGGCCGGGTGCTGCTGGCCTTTTTCGACGCGCCGCCGGCGGGCGACGTGCTGGCGCGCGCCTGCGCCGCGGCCGACATCGCCACGGCGCCGGGGCCGCTGCCGCTGCTTTGCCGGCCGCGCTGGCTCAGGCTCGACCCGGCGGCACTGGTGTCCTATGGGGCGGTCGCCATCGACAGCGGGCGGGGCCTGCTGTCCAGCACCGGATTGCGCGCCGGCGACCAGCCATGGAGCGTCGCGGCCCCTCCCGGAATGCGGCCGAGGCTGCTAGGACAGGCGGAATGGACAGGCGTGATCGTCGAATGACGGCAGAGGAGGCACGGGCGAGGCTCGCCGAACTGGCGGCCATGCTCGGGGAGTATCGCCGCCGCTATTACCAGGACGACGACCCCTCGGTGTCGGACGCCGACTATGATGCCCTCGTCGCCGAGAACGGGCGGATCGAGGCGGAATTTCCCCATCTGGTCCGCGCCGATTCGCCGAGCCTCCATATCGGCGCCGAGGCGGCGGCGGGCTTCGGCAAGCTGCGCCACGCGCGGCCGATGCTGAGCCTTGAAAACGGCTTCACCGACGCCGACGGCCTGGAGTTCGAGGCGCGCGTCCGCCGCTTCCTGAAGCTGGACGACGAGGCGCCGCTGGCCTTCACCATCGAGGCCAAGATCGACGGCCTGTCGCTTTCCCTGCGCTACGAGAAGCGCCGGCTGGTGCAGGCGGCGACGCGCGGCGACGGCGCCGTCGGCGAGGATGTGACGGCGAACGCCCGCACCATCGCCGACATCCCCGAAGCCCTGCCAGACGATGCCCCCGACCTCCTCGAAGTGCGCGGCGAAGTCTATATGTGCTGGCAGGCGTTCGAGGCGCTGAACGAGGCACAGGTGGCAAAGGGCGAGAAGCCGTTCGCCAACCCCCGGAACGCCGCCGCCGGTTCGCTCCGCCAGCTCGATCCCGCCGTGACGGCGGGGCGGAACCTCGCCTTTTTCGCCCACGGCTGGGGGGAATGGTCGGAGCCGCTGGGGGACACGCAATATGAAGTGATGCGGAAAATCGAAGCCTTCGGCTTTCCGGTGTCGGACACGTTGCGGCGCGTGGCGTCGATCCGGGAATCGCTCGACGTGCTCGACGCGCTGCGGGTGCGCCGGCCGACCCTTGGCTATGATATCGACGGCGCCGTTTCCAAGGTGGATTCGATCGCCTTGCAGGAACGGCTGGGGCAGGTGGCGCGGCGGCCGCGCTGGGGTTTCGCCCACAAATTCCCGGCCGAACGCGCGCTGACCGAACTGCGCGCCATCGACATCCAGGTGGGCCGCACCGGGGCGCTGACCCCGGTGGCGCGCTTGCAGCCGGTGACCGTTGGCGGCGTGGTGGTGTCGAACGCCACCCTCCACAACGAGGACGAGATCAAGCGCCTCGATGTCCGCGTCGGCGACATGGTGGAGGTGCGGCGCGCCGGCGACGTCATCCCGCAGATTCTGGGCTGGAGCGGCGACGAGGCGGCGCATCTGGCGCGGCCGGACTATCGCTTCCCCGATCACTGCCCGCAATGCCACAGCCTCGCCATCCGCGAGGAGGGCGAGGCGGCGCGCCGCTGCACTGGCGGCCTGGTCTGCCCGGCGCAGCGCTTCGAGCGGCTGCGGCATTTCGTGTCACGCCGCGCCGTCGATATCGACGGCCTGGGCGCGGAAAGCCTGAAGGAATTTCTGGCGCTTGGCTGGGTGCGGAATCCGGCCGACCTCTATCGCCTGGACGACCATGCCAAGGAATTGCGCGGCCGCGACGGCTGGCAGGAAAAATCGGTTGCGAAGCTGTTGCAGGCCATCGGGGCACGGCGCGAAATCCCGCTCGACCGCTTTTTATACGCGCTTGGCATCCGCCATGTCGGCGAAGTGACGGCGCGCGATCTGGCGCGGGCGTTTCACGACTGGGCGGCGGTGGAGGCGCTGCTCGATTCGTTGCAGGCGCTGCCCGAGCGCGCCCTGGGCGAGCCGGACGATAAATATCAGGCGCGCCTTGCCGCCGCCCGCGCCGCGCTGGTGGGGGTGGCGGGCGTCGGCCCGGAAGTGGCGAGCGCCCTGGCCGGTTTCTGGGCCGAGCCGCACAACCGCGAAGTGGTGCGGGATCTGCTGGGCGAGGCGCGGGTGACGGAGGTGGCCGGCGCGGCGCCCTCGTCGGCTTTGTCGGGGAAGGTGCTGGTGTTCACCGGGACAT
>CAYYGQ010000226.1:0-3375 GCA_964471485.1 uncultured Sandaracinobacter sp.
GCCAGCGACACCGTCCCCCGCGGATAGCCCGGCCCGATGGCGAGCTTTTCCATATAAACGTCGGGGGCGTGCAGCAGGCCGCCTTCCTCGCCGATGGCGAGCACGGCCAAGGCGTTCGGCCCGCCCTTGGCGGTGATGGTGGTGCCTTCGAGCGGGTCGAGGGCGATGTCGATCTTCGGCCCGCCCTCCTGCGCCGAACCGACCTTCTCGCCGATATAGAGCATCGGCGCCTCGTCGCGCTCGCCCTCGCCGATGACCACGGTGCCGTCGAAGGCCAGCTTGTTGAGGGCGGCGCGCATGGCCGAGACGGCGGCGGCGTCGGCCGCCTTCTCGTCGCCGCGGCCGATGAGGCGGGAAGCGGCGATGGCCGCATATTCGGTCACGCGCACCATTTCGAGGACGAGAACCCGGTCGAGGATCTGACTCGGTGGCAGCTTGGATAGGGGCACGGTTACGGTTCCTTGTTCAGTCGCGAAGCGGCAGGATCGGCATGTAGAGCGGGGTTCCGGTGACGGCCGGCAGCGTCGCCATGGCGTCCAGCGCCTGCTGGATCGCCAGTTCGGGGGTTTCGTGGGTGAGCATGACGACGAGGGCGTCGGATTTGCCGGCCGGCGCCGGCTGGATCAGGCTTTCGATCGAGACGCCGGCATCGCGGAGCGCCGCCGTCAGGTCGGCGAGGACGCCGCGCCGGTCCTCGACGGTGAGGCGGATATAGGCGCGGCCGCGCCGGCTTTCCGGGCCTGCCGCCGGCAGGCTGTGCAGCGCATCCGCCGGCATGGCGAAGGCCGGGCCGTTTTCGCCGCGGGCGATGTCGATCAGGTCGGCGACGACGGCCGACGCCGTCGGCCCTTCGCCGGCGCCCCGCCCCATGAACAGCAGGCGGCCGACATAATTGCCCTCGGCGACGACGGCGTTCAGCGGTCCCTCGACGGCGGCCAGCGGATGGTTCACCGGCACCAGCGTCGGCTGCACGCGCTGGGTGAGGCGGCCGTCCGCCACTTCGGCAAGGCCGACCAGCCGCACCTTGAAGCCCAGCGCCGCCGCTTCGCGAATGTCGGCCAGGCGAACGTCGCGGATTCCCGAAACTTCGATGCCGTGGAAGTCGAGCCGGCAGCCGAAGGCGATCGCCGACAGGATGGCGAGCTTGTGCGCGGTGTCGACGCCGTCGATGTCGAAGCTCGGGTCGGCTTCGGCATAGCCCAGACGCTGGGCGTCGGCGAGGCCGGCGGAAAATTCCAGATCCTCTTTTTCCATCCGGGTGAGGATATAGTTGCAGGTGCCGTTCAGGATGCCGGTGACGCGCGACAGTTCGTTCGCCGCCGCCCCTTCGCGCAGGCCCTTGATGACCGGGATGCCGCCGGCGACCGCCGCTTCGAATTTGAACGGCGTGCGCGCGCTTTCCGCCAGTTCGGCGAGCAGCAGGCCATGGTGGGCGACCATGGCCTTGTTGGCGGTGACGAAGGGCTTGCCGGCGGCCAGCGTGGCGCGGGCAAGATCGAGCGCCGGGCCGTCGGCGCCGCCCATCACTTCCACCACCACATCGACATCGTCGCGCGTGGCAAGCGCGGCCGGATCGTCGGCCCAGGCGAAGCCGGCAAGGTCGAGGTCGCGCTGGCGGGCGCGGTCGCGGGCGCTGACGGCCGTCACCCGGATCAGCCGGCCGGAACGCCGGGCGATAAGGCCGGCGTTCGCCTCCAGCAGGCGGAGCACGCCGCCGCCGACGGTGCCAAGGCCGGCAAGGCCGATTCGCAACGGTGCCATGTCGGCCGGGTTGCTGCTCATGGATGGAGAACCGCTTCAGAGATTGGGTGGGGCATTGGATGGCCTTGCCGCAAGATTGGCCGCGTGGAAAGGGGTGGTTGCTCAGAAAGGCCGGCCGGGGCCGGCGATTGCCCGGCCTGCCGCCCGGTCTGCCGCCCGGCGCCGCCGCGCTTTGCCCCTGTCCCGCCGCCGAGGGTGGACGTTATCCGCCTGGCGCGGTCGGGGTTATCCGCCTAGCGCGGGCGGGGCAGATTCGGTCCGAAATGCGGCCTTGGCGGTTCGCCCGGCGCCCGCTCGCGCCGCGGCAACTGCGCCTGATAGGCGACGAGGCAGTGGTCGACGCAATAGGGGAAGCCCGGATTCACCGGCTTGCCGCAGAAGTGGAAATCGGCTTCGTCCGGGTGGCCGATCGGCCATTTGCAAATGCGTTCGTTCAAATCGAGAAGGGTGACGCGGGCATCCTTGAGCCGGGCGGCCGTCTTTCGTGCGCCGGCCGCCGGCCGGGCCGCGGCTGGCGCCGCCGAATCCGTCGCTGCATCCGCCGCCGAATCCACCATCGGCGCGGCGGCTGTTGACGCCGGCGTCGCCGCGCCCGCTGCCGTGTCCGTCACCGCATCCGCTGGCGCATCCGCTGCCGCCGCTTTCCCGGCCGCTTTTTCCGCGGCTGGGCGGGTGGCGCGCTTCTCGCGCCTTGCCGGCGCCGCCTTGCCGTCTTCCGCCGCTTTCTCGCCGCCGGCCTTCAGCGGCGACGGCCGCGAGGCCAGGCCCATGCGGTGCGCCTTGCCGATGACCGCGTTCCGCGACAGCCCGTCGCCAAGCAATTCCGCGATCTGGCTGGCCGAATGGCCCTCCGCCCAATATTGCTTCAGCAATGCTATCCGCTCGTCGGTCCAGGCCATTTTCGCTCCATTTCCATTCTGTCGTGTCGGCGCTTGCCGGGGCTGCGGCGGCCCGTTAGGAGGGCCTCGCCCATGCAAGACATGCAAGAACCGCCCGCCAGCCAGACCGCGCCGCCGATTCGCCGAAGCCCGGCCTTCCGAGAACCGGGCCGAGAACCGGGCCGGGAACCGGGCGTACCGGTGATCCGCGGCTTCAACTGGCTGGGGATCTGGACGCTATATCTGAAGGAAGTGCGCCGCTTCTTCAAGGTGCAGTTGCAGACCATCTGGGCGCCAGCGGCCAGCACGCTGATTTTTCTCGCCATCTTCAGCCTGGCGCTGGGGCGCGGCGGCGCCGACATCCTGGGGATGCCCTATACCCGCTTTCTGGCGCCCGGCCTCATCGTCATGGGCATGGTGCAGAACAGTTTCCAGAACAGCCTGTCGTCGATCATGATCGGCAAGATGCAGGGCACCATCGTCGATGTGCTGATGCCGCCGATTTCCGCCGGCGAGCTGTTGTTCTGCTATGCGGCGGGCGCGGTGACGCGGGCCTTTGCCGTCGGCTTCGCCATCTGGGCGGCGATGCTGCTGTGGCCGGGGGTGGATGTGTCGGTGGCAAATCCGGCGCTGGTGCTGGTCGCCGGCCTGCTCGGTTCGCTGCTGCTCGGCCTCATCGGCGTGCTGACCGGAATCTGGGCCGACAAGTTCGAGCATGGCGCCGCCGTCACCAATT
>CAYYGQ010000227.1:0-3363 GCA_964471485.1 uncultured Sandaracinobacter sp.
CAGCGAGTCGATGCGGTCGGCCTCGACGGTCACGCCGCCGGCCATGGCGTGGCCGCCGCCTTCGAGGATGAGGCCCTGCTCTTTGGCGGCGAGGATGGCGGCGCCGAGATCGACGCCCGGAACCGAGCGCCCTGAGCCTTTGGCAAGGCCGTCGTCGTCGATGGCCAGAACCAGCGCCGGCCGTTGCAGCTTCTCTTTCAGGCGGGCGGCGACGATGCCGATCACGCCCGGATGCCAGCCGGGGGCAGCGACCATCGCCACCGCCCGGTTGCCCTGCCCCTCGGCCATGGCCATGGCCTCGGCGGTGATCCGGGACTCGATGGCGCGGCGTTCCTCGTTCAGCCGGTCGAGCTCGGCGGCGATGGCGGCCGCTTCCGCCGCGTCGTCGGTGGCCAGCAGCCGCACGCCCAAATCGGCGCGGCCGACGCGGCCGCCGGCGTTGATGCGCGGGCCGAGGTGGAAGCCGAGGTCGTCGGCGCGCGGCGTGTGGTCGATGCCGGCAACCTCGGCGAGGGCGACCAGGCCCGCGCTCTGGCGCCGCGCCATGCGGCGGAGACCGAGGGCGACGAAGGCGCGGTTGAGCCCGAGGAGCGGCACCACGTCGGCGACGGTGCCGAGGGCGACCAGGTCGAGCGCGGCGGCAAGGTCGGGTTCGGCGCGGGCGGCGAAGAAGCCGCGCCGCCGAAGTTCGCGATTGAGGGCGACGCCGACGAGAAAGGCGAGGCCGGCGGTGCAGAGCGTGCCGAAACCGGCGGCGGCCTCGCCCTCGTCGAGGCGGTTCGGATTGACGACGGCGAGCGCCGGCGGCAGCCGGGTCGACGCCTTGTGATGGTCGACGACGAGGATGTCGAGCCGGGCGTCCTTGGCCGCTTCGAGCGGCGCGAACGCCTGGGTGCCGCAATCGAGCAGCACGACCAGCGAGGCGCCGTCGCGCTTGAGCGCCAGCAGCGCCTCGGCCGACGGGCCATAGCCTTCGAGAATGCGGTCGGGGATATAGGGCGAAACGCTGGCGCCGAGGGCGCGCAATTGCCGCCACAGCAAGGCGGCCGAAGTGGCGCCGTCGACATCGTAATCGGCGAACAGCACGATCTTTTCGCCTGCGGTCACCGCGTCGGCGAGGCGGGCGGCGGTTTCGTCGAGGCCGCGAAAGATCGACGGGTCGGGCAGCCAGTCGCGCAAGGCCGGTTTCAGGGTCCGCGCCAGGTCGTCGCGGGCGCAGCCCCGGCTCAGCAGCAGTTGCGCGGCGAGATCGTCGACGCCAAGGCGCCCCGCCTCGGCCAGCGCCAGCGGCGCCGAGCGCCAGCGCCACAGCCTGTCGGTCGCCGAACGCCGCACTGCAAGGACCGGTTGCTCCATGGCGAAGGTTCATGGCGCCTTGGGCCGGCCTGTCAAGTGCGGCCAGCCTTTCGGCTTTTCAAGGAACAAGCAAAACTTCTCTGGCCGGGGCGGGGGTTCCGGCGCTAGGAACGGGCAACGCAACTGCTGGAGGAAGAGATGGCCGAACAACCGTTACACCGTGAAACCCTTGCGCTCCACGCCGGCTGGCGTGCCGATCCGACCACGGGGGCGGTGGCGGTGCCCATCCAGCAGACGGTCTCCTTCCAGTTCAAAAGCGCCCAGCACGCCGCCGACATGTTCGACCTGAAGGTGCTCGACCCCCATCTCTACACCCGCCTCGGCAACCCGACGACCGATGTGCTGGAAAAGCGCGTCGCCGCCCTTGAAGGCGGCGCGGCGGCGCTGGCCGTCTCCGCCGGGCAGGCGGCGTCCACCTTCGCCCTCGCCAATGTGGCGCGCGCCGGCGACAATGTGGTGAGCAGCGCCAATCTTTACGGCGGCACCTACAATCTGTTCGCCCACACGCTGCGGAATCTCGGCATCGAGGTGCGCTTCGTCAACCCCGACGATCCGCAGGCCTTCGTGAACGCGACCGACGAGCGGACGCGCGCCTATTTCTCGGAGACGCTGGCCAATCCGCGCCTGGTGGTGCCGCCGCTCGACCGCATCGCCGCCGCCGGGCGCGACAAGGGCATTCCCCTGATCGTCGACAATACCGCCGCCGCCTGGATCGCCCGCCCCTTCGAGCAGGGCGTGGCGGTGGTCGTCCATTCCACCACCAAATATATCGGCGGCCACGGCACGGTGATCGGCGGCGTGATCGTCGACGGCGGCAATTTCGACTGGGAGGCCTTCCCGGAACGCCAGCCGCTGCTGAACGAGCCGGATCCGGGCTATCACGGCCTGGTCTGGGCGCGCGACACCAAGCCCATCGGCCCGGTCGCCTATATCCTGCGTGCCCGCGCCGTGCTGCTGCGCGACCTCGGCTCCGCCCCTTCGCCCTTCAACGCCTTCCTGACCTTGCAGGGGCTGGAGACGCTGCCGCTCAGGATGCCGCGCGCTTGCGAAAATGCCCTGAAGGTGGTGCGGTTTCTTGAAGGCCGCGCCGATGTGACCAAGGTGATCCACCCCTCGGTGCAGAGCGGCGACGAGGCGGCGCGGGCGAAGCGGATCCTGACGGGCGGGCTTGGCGCCCTCGTCGGCTTCGAGCTGGCCGGCGGGCTTGAAGCCGGCCAGCGCTTCATCGACGCCTTGAAACTGCTCTACCATGTCGCCAACATGGGCGACACCAGAAGCCTTGCCATCCACCCGGCCTCGACCACGCACCGGCAACTGACCGAGGAAGAGCAGCAGGCGGCCGGCGTGACGCCGGGCTATGTGCGGCTGTCGATCGGCATCGAGCATATCGACGATATCCTGGCCGATCTCGGCCAGGCGCTCGACGCCGCCAGGGGCTGAAGGAACGGGCGGCGGGGCTTCCTCCCGCCGCCTTTTCAGGCTGGCCTCTTCAGGAAGGCCCCTTCAGGCAGGATCGCCGCAGCGGTCGCCCTTGACGCGGCGGACGGTGCCGCTCGACGCCCGCATGACGATCGATTCGGTGGTGATGCGGCCGTTCGCCAGCCGCCGCACCCCTTCGAGGAGGCTGCCGTCCGTCACGCCGGTGGCCGCGAAGATGACATCGCCCTTCGCCAGATCCTCAAGCTGGTAGATGCGGTCGAGGTCGGTGATGCCGGCGTTCCTGGCGCGCAGCTTCTCGTCGTCGTTGCGGAACACCAGGCGGCCTTCGAACTGGCCGCCGACGCAGCGCAGCGCCGCCGCCGCCAGCACGCCTTCGGGGGCGCCGCCGGTGCCCAGATAAAGGTCGATGGTGGTGGCCGGGTTGGTGACGGCGATGACTCCGGCGACATCGCCGTCCGGGATCAGATGGATGCCGCAGCCGATGGCGCGCAGTTCGGCGATCAGCGCCTCGTGGCGCGGCCGGTCGAGGACGCAGGCGATGATTTCATGCGGCTCGACCCCCTTTGC
>CAYYGQ010000228.1:0-3357 GCA_964471485.1 uncultured Sandaracinobacter sp.
TGCGGTCGAGCTTGTTGACGTAGCACATGCGCGGCACGTGATATTTGTCGGCCTGGCGCCACACCGTTTCCGACTGCGGCTCGACACCGGCCACACCGTCGAAGGCGGTGACGGCGCCGTCGAGCACGCGAAGCGAGCGCTCCACCTCGATGGTGAAGTCGACGTGGCCCGGCGTGTCGATGATGTTGATGCGATGGTCGTGCCAGAAGCAGGTGGTGGCCGCCGAGGTGATGGTGATGCCCCGCTCCTGCTCCTGCTCCATCCAGTCCATGGTGGCGGTGCCCTCGTGGGTCTCGCCGATCTTGTAGTTCTTGCCGGTGTAATAGAGAATCCGCTCGGTCGTCGTGGTCTTGCCGGCATCAATATGCGCCATGATGCCGATATTGCGGTATTTCTCGAGCGGGGTTGAGCGGGACATGGAAGACTCCGAAATCAGAAAAGGGCCGACGGCCGGCGCCAATTACCAGCGATAATGCGAGAAGGCGCGGTTGGCTTCGGCCATGCGGTGCGTGTCCTCACGCTTCTTCACCGCATTGCCACGGTTGTTCGACGCTTCGAGCAGTTCCGCCGAAAGCCGGGCCGACATGGTCTTCTCGGCGCGGTTCCTGGCCGAGGCGATCAGCCAGCGGATGGCCAGCGCCTGGGCGCGTTCGGGCCTGACTTCGACCGGCACCTGGTAGGTGGCGCCGCCGACGCGGCGCGAACGCACCTCGACCAGCGGCCGCACGTTCGAAAGCGCGTCGTGGAACACCCCCAGGGGGTCGCGCTTGGCGCGGCTTTCGATGACATCGAGCGCCGAATAGACGATCGATTCAGCGACGGACTTCTTGCCCTCGTACATGACGAGGTTCATGAACTTGGTCAGCACCTGATCGCCATAACGGGGATCGGGCAGGATTTCGCGCTTTTCCGGGCGACGACGACGGGACATGCCTGATCCTCCTTATTTCGGCCGCTTGGCGCCGTATTTCGAGCGCGACTGCTTGCGGTTCTTGACGCCCTGGGTGTCGAGCACCCCGCGGAGGATATGGTAGCGAACGCCCGGCAAGTCCTTCACCCGGCCGCCGCGAATCAGCACCACCGAGTGCTCTTGCAGGTTGTGGCCTTCGCCGGGGATATAGCCGATCACTTCGAAGCCGTTGGTCAGGCGGATTTTCGCCACCTTCCGCAACGCCGAGTTCGGCTTTTTCGGAGTCGTCGTATAGACGCGGGTGCAGACGCCGCGCTTCTGCGGGCAGGCTTCCATCGCCGGAACCTTGTTGCGCGCCTTCTGCGGCTCGCGGCCCTTGCGAATCAACTGGTTGATCGTAGGCATTCGCTCGTTCAGCTTCCTCATCTTCGGCCGTCCTCCCCCATGGAAAACAGCCTACTCCAGCACCATACCGCCCGCGCGCCAGCCCGGAAAATCCTTTCCGGTCAGCGCCCACGACATAAGCGACTGACATCCCGGAAGCTCCGGGCTGCCCGCCGCACGGCCTGGCCTGTCGTTATCACGCCTCGCCCACAGTTCACGCCACGACCCCCGCAAACGCGCGGGCACGTGCCGCGTGCCGAAAGCGAGCGCCGCCATTATCGCCGCCCGGATCAAAGGTCAACAGCGGAGCATGGCGGCGACGAACCCCCGGCCTTGCGCCCCGGCCTTGCGCGACCGCGCCGACCGCACCTAGAACGGCGCATGGCTGCAAACGACCGGGAACGCGCCGAACGGCTGAAAGCGGCGCTGCGCGCCAACCTCCGCAAGCGGAAAGAGCGCGACCGCGCCACGGATGTGGCGATCGCCGTGCCCGAAACCGGGGCTCAGCCAAACACCGAAGACAGCAGCCGGTCGTAGATCCGCGCCAGCGCCCGCAGATCCGCAACCGAGATCTGCTCGTCGATCTTGTGCATGGTGGCGCCCGGCAGGCCGAATTCCACCACCGGACAGAGGCGGCGGATGAAACGGGCATCGGACGTTCCACCCGAAGTCGAAAGCTCCGGCCGCACCCCGGTCTCGGCCTCGACCGCCGCCGTTACCAGATCGGACAAACGCCCAGGCTCGGTCAGAAAGGCCTCGCCGGAAATGCGGATGTCCACCTCGGCGCCGGCGGCGTGCGCGGCAACGATGTCGCGGATCCATTGCGCCAGATCTGCCCCCCGGTGCAGGTCGTTGAAGCGGATGTTGAGGCGGGCCGACGCCGCCGCCGGGATGACGTTCGTCGCCGGATTGCCAACCATCAGGTCGGTGATTTCAAGGTTCGACGGCTGGAACCAGTCGCTGCCGCCGTCCAGCCGCCGTTCCTGCAACGCCGTCAGCAGCGGCAGCAGGCGGCGCACCGGATTGTCGGCGCGGTCCGGGTAGGCGACATGCCCCTGCGCGCCGCGGACGGTGATCCAGGCGTTCATGCTGCCGCGACGGCCGATCTTCATCATATCGCCAAGGCGAGTCGCCGAAGTCGGCTCGCCCACCAGGCAGAAATCGGGCCGGTGGCCATGTTCCTCCATCCAGCGCAGCAGCCGGTCGGTGCCGTGGACGGCCGGGCCCTCCTCGTCGCCGGTGACAAGAAAGCTGAGCGTGCCCTTCGCGCCGCGGCCGACATGGGCGGCGGCCGCCGCCACCATGGCGGCGATGGCCGCCTTCATGTCGGCCGCCCCCCGCCCCAGCAGCCGCCCGTCGCGCACCGCACCTCCAAAGGGATCGAACGACCAGCCCTCGCCCTCGGGGACGACATCGGTATGGCCGGCGAAGGCGAAGTGCGGCCCGCCTTCGCCGATGGTGGCGAACAGATTGTCGATCGGGCCGTCGAGCGCCTCGCCGAAGGTCAGCCGCTCGCAGCGGAAGCCAAGCCCGCGCAACGCCTCATCAAGAACGGACAGGGCGCCATCGTCGGCGGGCGTCACCGAACGGCAGCGGATCAGCGCCTGCGCCAAGGGCAGCGGATCGGGCAGCGGGTCCATGGCTGGCGGGTTCATCCTGCCCTGCTGGCATCCCCGCCGCCGTCGCGCAAGCAAAACGGCGCATGACGGCGCGGAAACGGGCCTCCGCCGCTTTCCGATCCCGGCCTCTTCCGCCAGACCATCGCCAGCGCCGCGCCCGTTCGCCGTGCATTCCGCATTTTGCGAACTGGATCGGCGCGACGCAACGGCCTATCGTCCATCCCGAAAGGCGCGGGCCGAAAGGCGCGGGCGGAAGCCGAGCCATTGCAACCGGATCAACCACCAAAACGCGGAAAGGATCTCTCATGAAGCATTACAAGGTTGGCTATCTGATCGGCAGCCTCGCCAAGGCCTCCATCAACAGCAAGCTCGCCAGCGCGCTTCTCAGGCTGGCGCCGGAAAATCTCAGCTTCACCGCAATCACGCTCCAGGATCTGCCGCTCT
>CAYYGQ010000229.1:0-3333 GCA_964471485.1 uncultured Sandaracinobacter sp.
CAAGGTCGGCGGCGAACGGTCGGGGCACATCAGCCTTGCCGACTATACGACGACGGGCGACGGCCTGCTGGCCGGGCTGCTGGTGCTGGCGGTGCTGGTGGCGGCGGCGCGGCCGGCCAGCGAAGTGCTGGCCTGTTTCCGGCCCTGGCCGCAACTGCTGCGGAATGTGCGGGCCGACGGCGCGGTGCTGGAACGCGACAGCGTGCGGGCGGCCATTGCCGGCGTCGAGGCGGCGCTTGGCGGCGAAGGCCGGCTGCTGGTGCGGAAGTCGGGCACCGAGCCGCTGATCCGCGTCATGGCGGAAGGGCTGGACGAAGCGCTGGTGCGGCACGCCGTCGATTCGGTCTGCCGGGCGGTCGAGGTTGCGGCGTGATCCCGCGCGTCCTCATCATCGCCGGCTCGGATTCCGGCGGCGGCGCCGGCATCCAGGCCGACATCAAGACCGTCACCATGCTGGGCGGCTATGCCATGACCGCCGTCACCGCCGTCACCGTGCAGAACACGCTGGGCGTCTCCGCCGTCCATGCCGTGCCGCCCGAAATCGTCGCCGCGCAGATCCGCTCGGTGCTCGACGACCTTGGCGCCGACGCCATCAAGATCGGCATGCTGGGCGACGTGGCCACCATCGAAGCGGTGGCAGGCGCGCTTGCGGGCGTCGATCGGCCGCTGGTGCTCGATCCGGTGATGGTGGCGAAAGGCGGCAGCCGGCTGCTGGCCGACGACGCCGTCGCGGCGCTTTCCCGGCTGCTGCCGCGCGCGGCGCTGCTCACCCCGAACGCGCCCGAACTGGCGGCGCTCGTCGGCGCCGCGGTGACGGACGAGGAAAGCATGGTGGCGGCGGCGCGGCGGCTGCTGGCGTCGGGCGTGCCGGCGGTGCTGGCAAAAGGCGGCCATCTCGAGGCCGACCCCGTCCCCGACTGGCTGGTGACGGCGGCGGGCGAGCAGGCGTTCCGTTCGCCGCGCCGCCACACCGAACATACCCACGGCACCGGCTGCACGCTTTCGAGCGCCATCGCCACCGGGCTGGCCAAAGGCTGGCCGCTGCCGCGCGCCGTCGAGGAAGGGCGGGCCTATCTGCAACAGGCGCTGGCGATGGCGCCCGGCCTCGGCCATGGCCACGGCCCGCTCGGCCATAATTTTTCCTTGCTGTGAAGGGCTTGCAGTGGGGGCTTGAAGGGGAATTCCCCGGCTTGGTCTTCGGGGTGGACGAAGTGGGGCGGGGGCCGCTTGCCGGCCCGGTGTTTGCCGCCGCCGCCTGTCTTGCGCCGGGCGAGGTGCCGCCGGGGCTGGCCGATTCAAAGCGCCTTTCGGCCGGGCAGCGGCAGCGCATCGCCGCCAGCCTGTCCCGGGTGGCGATCGCTGAATCTTCGGTCGCGGAAATCGACAGGCTGAACATCCTTGGCGCCAGCCAGCTGGCGATGGTGCGCGCCGTCGAGGCGCTGGCGGCGCGGCTGGGGGCGCCTTCGATGGTGCTGGTCGATGGCAACCAGGCCCCGGAATTCCCCTATCCGGCGCGCGCCGTCGTCAAGGGCGATGCCAGCGTCGCCTCGATCGCCGCTGCCGCCATCGCCGCCAAGGTGGCGCGCGACGCCCGCATGGTGGACCTCGATGCCCTGTTCCCCGGTTACGGCTGGGCGCGCAACATGGGCTATCCGACGGCCGGGCACCGGCGCGCGCTCGAAACTCTTGGCGTGACGCCGCACCATCGCCGCTCGTTCCGGCCGGTCCGCGATCTGCTGTCGAAAGCCGGGGCCTGAGTCTTTTCGGCAACAGCCACGACATGTGGTGGCCCGCGACTCGGGCGCGACTCAGCATGTGGTGGTGGCATGCTGTGGCGCTGAAATCTGATTCCTGTTCGCAAGAGTCCTCTCTAACCGCATGACTTGACGCCTGAATCCCGGGTGATTCACATGGCCTCGAAACGACGAACAGGGGTGATCCGTGGGAATGGACTTGCAGGCGGGCCGGCTTTTGCGTGGCGACAGCATCGGGGAAATGGCGAAACTGCCGGGGGAAAGCGTCGACCTTGTGTTCGCCGACCCGCCCTATAATCTGCAACTGGGCGGCGACCTGACGCGGCCCGACGGCAGCGCCGTCGATGCCGTCACCGACAGTTGGGACCGCTTCGACAGCTTCGCCGACTACGACCGCTTCACCCGCGCCTGGCTCGAACAGGCGCGGCTGCTGCTGAAGCCCGACGGCAGCCTGTGGGTGATCGGCACCTACCACAATATCTTCCGTGTCGGCGCCATCTTGCAGGATCTGGGCTTCTGGGTGCTGAACGACGTGGTGTGGCGCAAGGCGAACCCGATGCCGAATTTCCGCGGCACCCGCTTCACCAACGCCCATGAAACGCTGATCTGGGCGTCGAAAGGCCCACGGGCGCGGCCCACCTTCAACTACAAGGCCATGAAGGCGCTGAACGACGATTTGCAGATGCGTTCCGACTGGGTGCTGCCGATCTGCACCGGGGCCGAGCGCGTGAAGGTGGATGGCGTCAAGGCCCACCCGACGCAAAAGCCCGAAAGCCTGCTGCACCGCATCCTGCTGGCAACGACCAACGACGGCGATCTGGTGCTGGACCCGTTTTTCGGCTCGGGAACGACGGGGGCCGTCGCCAAACGCCTCGGCCGCCGCTGGATCGGCATCGAGCGCGAAGAGAAATACGCCCGCGTCGCCGAGGCGCGCATCGCCGGCGTGGCGCCGCTGGCGCCGGCCGACCGCATCATCACCCGCGAGGCGCGCGCTGCTGCCCGCGTGCCGTTCGGCGCCCTGGTCGAAACCGGGATGCTAAGCCCCGGCGCCACGCTGACCGACCGCCAGCGCCGCCACCGGGCGAAAATCCGCGCCGATGGCAGCATTGCCCTCGAAGGCGGCCAGCAGGTCGGGCGTTCCGGGTCGATCCACCAGTTGGGGGCGGCGGTGCAGGGCCTTCCCACCTGCAACGGCTGGACCTTCTGGCATGTGGAAAAAAGCGGCGAGCTGGTGCCCATCGACCGCATGCGCGAACGCTATCGCGCCCGCGTTTTCGGCTAGGCGCGGCCGATATCGGAAAAAAAGGAGCGGTGATGGCAGTCCGTGCCGGGGCGGCGGCCTCGACCGGGGGGAGCGGCGGCGACGGCTTCCAGAATGGCCCGGCTGAAGATTTGGCTTGTATTGTAATGTTATAACATTTACGAACCCCGCTTCTGCCATCGAAAGGTGATTTCATGCGCTCCGGGACGACGGCAACTTTCACGGCAATTCTTCTTGCCTCGCTTGCGTGGCCGATGCTGCCGGCCGTTGCACAAAGCGCCGCCCGGCCGGCGCCCGCCGATCCGCTGCACCAGGACA
>CAYYGQ010000230.1:0-3270 GCA_964471485.1 uncultured Sandaracinobacter sp.
GGCGGCGCTTCGCGAACTGGTCGCTTCCATCCGCATGGAGGTGCCGGACGGCCTGCCGCCGGCGCTGCCCTTCCTTGTCGGCTATATGGGCTATGAAACGGCGGCCCTGGTGGAAGCGCTGCCGGTGCCGGCCGCCGATCCGCTGTCGGTGCCCGACATGCTGTTCGTCCGCGCCGGGCTGCTGCTGGTGTTCGACCGCCTCGCCGACACGCTGACGCTGGTGGCGCCCATCTACGCCGAGGAAACGCTCGATGTGGACGCCGCCATTGCCGCCGCCCGCGAACGGCTGGAAAGCGCCGCCGCCCGCTTGCAGCAGCCGCGGCCAGCGCCGGAGGTTTCGCTGCCGGAAGGCTTTGCGCCGCCGCCGCCGGTGTCGGCGGTCGGGCGCCAGCAATATCTCGACCGGGTGGAGAAGGCGCGGGCCTATATCGCCGCCGGCGACATTTTCCAGGTGGTGCTGGCGCAGCGCTTCGCGCTGCCCTTCCCGCTGCCGCCGTTCCAGCTTTACCGGGCGCTGCGCCGGGTCAATCCGTCGCCCTTCCTCTACCATCTCGACCTGCCCGGTTTCGCCGTCATTGGCTCCAGCCCCGAGATTCTGGTGCGCGCCCGCGACGGCGAGGTGACCATCCGCCCCATCGCCGGCACCAGGCGGCGGGGCGCCACCGACGCGGAAGACCGCGCCCTTGAACAGAATCTGCTGGCCGACCCCAAGGAACTGGCCGAGCATTTGATGCTGCTGGATCTTGGCCGCAACGACGTGGGCCGGGCCTCCGAACCGGGCAGCGTCCGCGTCACCGAGCGCTTCACCATCGAGCGCTACAGCCATGTGATGCACATCGTTTCCAACGTGGTGGGGACGCAGAAGGCAGCGAGCGATTCGATCGACGCTATCCTCGCCGGCTTCCCGGCCGGAACGGTGTCGGGGGCGCCCAAGGTGCGGGCGATGGAAATCATCGCCGAACTGGAAACGGAAAAGCGCGGGCCCTATGCCGGCGGCATCGCCTATTTCGCCCCCGATGGCGGCATGGACAGTTGCATCATCCTCCGGACGGCGCTGGTGAAGGACGGCGTGATGCACGTGACGGCGGGGGCGGGAATCGTCGCCGACAGCGACGCTGCGGCCGAGCAGCGCGAGTGCGAGGCGAAGGCGGGCGCCCTGGTCGCCGCCGCGCGCGCCGCCATCGAAGCGGCGCTTCGGCCGCGCTTCGGCCAGTAGATTCGCTTGCGCCTGCGGCCGATCCGGCCAAGATGACCGGCATGTATATCCCGCTTCGCACGCAAAGCTGCTTTTCCATGCTCGAATCGACCATCGAGCCGAAGGCGCTAGCAAAGGCGTGCGCCAGCGCCGGAATTCCGGCGGCGGGCCTCGCCGACCGCAACAACCTGTTCGCCGCCATGGCCTTTTCGAACGCCTGCATGGACGTGGGGGTGCAGCCGGTGGTGGGGATGCTGCTGCCGCTGCTGCGCGACGATGGCGGGGCGGACGGCTTTCGCGGCCGTGGCCAGCCGCCGGTCGACCATCTGCCGCTGTTCGCGCGTGACGCCGATGGCTGGAATCATCTGCTGGCGCTGTCGTCCGAATCGCATCTGGATGGCGACGGCGGCCTCGCCCGGCTTCAGGGGCGCACCGACGGCCTGCTGTGCCTGACCGGCGGCGCCGAGGGCGCGCTTGCCCGGCTGCTGGCCGAAGGGCAGCAGGAAGAAGCCGAGCGCCTGTTCGAGCGCCTCGTCGAGCTGTTCGGCGACCGCCTGTTCGTCGAGCTTTCCCGCACCAAGGATCCGGTCGAAAAGGCCAGCGAAGAGGCGCTGCTGCGCCTGGCGCACGCGCGCGGCCTGCCGATCGTCGCCACCAATCCGGCGCGCTTTCTTGCCCCCGAAGGCCATGCGGCGCACGATGTGATGCTGTGCATCGCCGAAGGCTCGTATCTCGAATCGGCCGACCGCCGCCATTCCAATCCGCTGCATTATCTGGCGCTTGCCGATGAAATGGCGGCGCGCTTCGCCGATCTGCCGGAAGCAATCGAAAACAGCGTGCTGGTGGCGAAACGCAGCCATTTCGCCGTGCGGAAACGGCCGCCGGTGCTGCCGAAGCTGGTGGCCGACCGCGACGAAGAGCGGGCGACGCTGGTGCGCCTTGCCGAAGAGGGGCTGCGCGCCCGGCTGCAAGCGAAGGGCGTCACCGACGAGGCGCCCTATTTCGAGCGCCTTTCCTTCGAATTGCAGATCATCGGCGACATGGATTTCGCCGGCTATTTCCTGATCGTCGCCGATTTCGTGCACTGGACCAAGGAACAGGGCATTCCGGTCGGCCCGGGGCGGGGGTCGGGCGCCGGCTCGGTGGTGGCCTGGGCGCTCAGGATCACCGACCTTGACCCGCTGGAGCTGGGCCTGCTGTTCGAGCGCTTTCTGAACCCCGAGCGCAAGTCGATGCCCGACTTCGACATCGACTTCTGCGAAACCCGCCGCGAGGAAGTGATCCGCTATGTGCAGCGGAAATACGGCCGCGAGCGCGTCGCCCAGATCATCACCTTTGGAACGCTGAAGGCGCGCGCCGTGGTGAAGGATGTGGGCCGGGTCATGCAGCTTCCCTATGGGCAGGTGAACCGGCTGTCGAACCTGATCCCGGCCAACCCGGCCGACCCCTGGGATCTGACCCGCGCCCTTGCCGGCGTCCCCGAGCTGAAGGCGGAAATGCGCGCCGACCCCAAGGTGGAGCGCCTGGTCGAAGTGGCGCTGCAACTGGAAGGGCGGCCGCGCCACTCGTCGACGCACGCGGCGGGCGTGGTGATCGGCGACCGGCCGTTGTCGGAACTGGTGCCGCTCTACCGCGACCCCCGCTCGGATTTTCCCGTCAGCCAGTTCGATCTGAAATGGGCGGAAGCGGCCGGCCTGGTCAAGTTCGACTTTCTTGGCCTCAAGACGCTTTCGGTGCTGGCGCGCGCCCGCGATCTGCTGGCGGCGCGCGGGGTCACGATCGACCTCGACCGCCTGCCGCTCGACGATATGGATGTCTATGCGCTGATGACGCGGGGCGACACCGTCGGCGTCTTCCAGTTTGAATCGGAAGGGATGCGGCGGGCGCTGGCGCTGGTGAAGCCGACATTGTTCGAGGACATCATTGCCCTTGGCGCCCTTTATCGCCCGGGGCCGATGGACAATATTCCGAGCTTTGCCGAGCGCAAATGGGGCCGCGAGCAGCCCGACTATCTGCACCCGCTGCTGGAGCCGCTGCTGAAGCCGACCTATGGCGTCATCATCTACCAGGAACAG
>CAYYGQ010000231.1:0-3235 GCA_964471485.1 uncultured Sandaracinobacter sp.
GCGGTTCTGCTGGCGGTCGCCTGGCTCGGTTCGGTGGGGCCGGTGGTGACGGCGATGGCCATGGTCCGTTCGTTCTCGGCTGGCTGCTGCTGGCCGCAGCTGGCGGCGGCGAGCAGTGCGGCGAGGGCGAAGGGCCAGGCCCTCACGCGCCGAGCGCTTTCTGGATCGCGCCCGACAGTTGCGGGCTTTCCGGCGTTACCTTGCTTTCAAAGCCGGCGATGACATGGCCGTCGCGGCCGATGAGGATCTTGTGGAAGTTCCACTTCGGCTCGTTTTCCTGTGCGATTTCCGTCTTCACCCATTTGTAGAGCGGGATGGCGTCCGCGCCCTTCACATGCGACGCTTCCGACATCGGGAAGGTGACGCCGAAGGTGGCCTCGCAGAATTCCTTGATCTTGCCGTTGTCGTCATATTCCTGGTTGAAATCGTTCGATGGAATGCCGACGACGACGAAGCCCTTGGGGCCGAGTTCCTTGTTGATCTTTTGCAGGCCTTCATATTGCGGGGTGAAGCCGCAGAAGCTGGCGGTGTTCACCAGCAGCACCACCTTGCCGCGATAGGCGGAAAACGGCATCGGCTTGCCGTCGAGCGCCGTCAGGTTGAAGTCGTAGAGATTCTGCGCCGCCTTCGCTTTCATGGCGGGTGCCTGTTTCGCGGGTGCCTGTTTTGCCGGGGCCTGGGCATGGGTTGCCGATATGACCATGCCGCCAGCGGCCAGGGCCAGGGCGGCGCCGAAAATACTGAACCAGATGCGCATCATCAACCTCTGCAAACTGCTTTCCGCGCTTTAATGCAAATCGCCCGCTGCCGCAATGGCGAAGGAATGCCGCCGGGGGGGGCTTTGCGGCGGCGGCGGCGCGTTCTATGGGCAAGGCATGAAACGAACCACCGGACAGGACCGCAAAGAGACCCGCAACTGGCGGCCGCGCACCCAGGCGGTGCGCGGCGGCACCAGCAGAAGCCAGCATGGCGAAACCTCGGAAGCCATTTTTCTGACTTCGGGCTATGCCTATGACAGCGCCGGCCAGGCGGCGGCGCGCTTCCGCGAGGAAGATCCGGGCATGACCTATTCGCGGTTGCAGAACCCGACGGTCGAGATGCTGGAGGAGCGCCTGGCCCTGCTGGAGGGGGCGGAAAGCTGCCGCGTATCCGCCTCGGGGATGGCGGCGATGACCGGGGCCTTGATGGGAACGCTGTCCGCCGGCGACCATCTGGTGACGAGCTGCCAGTTGTTCGGGTCGAACTGGTCGCTTATCGACCATATCCTGCCGCGCTTCGGCATCGGCTATACGGCGGTCGACGGCCGCGACAACGACGCTTTCCGCCGCGCCATGCGGCCGAACACCAAAGCGGTCTTCGTGGAAACACCGACCAACCCGACGCTCGACATCGTCGATATGCGGGCGGTCGCCGACATCGCCCATGAAGGCGGCGCCATTCTCATCGTCGACAACGCCTTCGCCTCGCCGGTGCTGCAACGGCCGCTGGAGTTCGGCGCCGATGTCGTCGCCTATTCGGCGACCAAGCTGATCGACGGCCAGGGGCGGACGCTTTCGGGCGCTGTCCTCGGCAACGCCCGCTGGATGGAGGAGCAATATCTTGCCTTCACCCGCGTCACCGGGCCGAACCTGTCGCCGTTCAACGCCTGGCTGCTGCTGAAATCGCTGGAAACGCTTGAACTTCGGGCGCTGGCGGCGTCCGACAATGCGCTTCGGGTGGCCCGATATCTGGAAACGCGGGTGCCCAGCCTCGTCTATCCGGGCCTGCCGTCGCACCCGCAGCACGAGCTTGCCATGCGGCAGATGCGGACCGGCGGCACCATGCTGTCGGTCGGGCTTGCCGGCGGGCGCAAGCAGGCGCACGCCGTGCTCGATGCGCTGGCCATCATCGACATCTCCAACAATCTTGGCGACACCAAGACGCTGATGACACATCCTTCCTCCACCACCCACTCGGGGGTGTCGGCCGACGACCAGAAACGCATGGGAATCGACGAGGGGATGCTGCGCCTTTCCGTCGGCCTTGAAGATGCGGACGACCTTATCGAGGATCTCGACCAGGCGTTGAAGGCGGCCGGAGTCTGATGCCGGGCGGGCGGGGTCGGCGGTGAAACGCTCGCTGCTGCCGCTGAACGCGCTTCGCGTCTTCGATGCGGCGGCGCGCTCGCTCAGCTTCACCCGTGCCGCCGACGAACTGGCGGTGACGCCGGCCGCCGTCGGCCAGCAGATCCGGGCGCTGGAGGAAACGCTGGGCGTGACGCTGTTCCGCCGCACCGCGCGCGGCCTTGAACTGACGCCCGAGGCGGCGCGGTCGCTGCCGCATCTGCGCGCCGCCTTCAGCGGCTTCGAGGAAACCGTCTCGGCCCTTCAGGAGGGGCAGGCGGCGACGCGGCTGTCGCTTGGTTGCGCCCGGGGGGCGATCCGCCACTGGCTGATGCCGCGCCTGGCGCCGTGGCTCGACGCCCACCCCGAGGCGTCGGTGCAGGTGCTGGCGCTGGAGGCGCCGGTGGATTTCACCCAGGGCAATCTGGATCTTGCGCTCAGCTATGGCCCGGCGCCAGACGCCGACGGCGTGTTCGGCCGCAAGCTTGCCGACGAACTGCTGGTGACGGTGATGGCGCCCGGCGGCGCGGCGCGCAAGCTTGGCTGGCGCAGCCTCGAAGGCTCGGTGGTGATGCTGCCCGATGCCGGGCAGGCGCTGGCCTGGGCGCTGGCCGGCATCGGCACGGCGCAGGTGCCGCTGACGATCGCGGCCAAGGCGCTGGCCGAAGGCCTGCTGGTCGAGTGTGGCGAGCGCGTCGCCACCGAGGAAAGCTATTGGCTGTGCGCCCCCGAGCCGCAGTGGAAAAGCCAGAAGGTGCGCGCGCTGGTCGAGCATCTGCTGGGCTTCGACTGAGTTCGGCCGGGTCTGATCGGGGGAATCGGCTCAGCCGGGCAGCAGACGGCCCATGTGCAGTTGCACCACCCGGTCCATTTTCGCGGCAAGCGCGCGGTTGTGGGTCGCGACCAGCGCCGCCGAGCCCTCGATCCGCACCAGCGCCAGGAATTCGTCGAAGACGCGCGCCGCCGTTTCCTCGTCGAGGTTTCCGGTCGGCTCGTCGGCCAGCACCAGCGCCGGGCGGTTGGCAAGGGCGCGGGCGACGGCCACGCGCTGCTGCTCGCCGCCCGACAGTTGCGACGGCCGGTGGGCGAGGCGATCGCCGAGGCCGAGCGAAGCGAGAAGGTCGTGCGCGCGG
>CAYYGQ010000232.1:0-3219 GCA_964471485.1 uncultured Sandaracinobacter sp.
TGCTTGGCTGCAAGGGCGTGTCGCGCGCCGACTTCCGCTACGACCCGAGGCAAGGGAAAGACGGCCTCTATCTCCTCGAAGTGAACACCCAGCCGGGGATGACGCCGCTGAGCCTCGTTCCCGAACAGGCGCGCCTGGCCGGCCTTAGTTACGAACGGCTGGTCGGCCGCATTCTCGAAAGCGCGCTTCCATGAGCCGGCGGCGGCCATCCCAGGCGCGCCCAGCCGCCGATCCGGTGGCGCTTCCGGTGGCACCGAAGGCGGCGAGAAGGCTGATCTTCGGCGGCATGGCCTTGCTGCTGCTTGCCGCCGCGATGGTCTGGGCGATGGCCCAGCGCCTGCCCGAGCGCGCGCTGCTGGCCATGGTCACCGCCGGCTCGGCCGCCGGCTTCAGCGTGCGGCAGGTGGAAATCTCCGGCGCCATCCACCAGCCGCGCCTCTCCATCTATCGGGAACTGCTGACGGGCGGCAGCGATTCGATGCTGCTGGTCGATCTGCAAGAGGCCCGCCGCCGCCTCGAAGCGCTGCCCTGGGTGAAGGAAGCCAGCCTGCAACGCCGCTGGCCGGACCGGCTGGAGGTGCGCCTGGTCGAGCGGCAGCCGGCGGCCCTTTTCCAGCACCAGGGCGAAATGCATCTGATCGACCAGGAAGGGGTGGTGCTGCCGGACATCGACCTCGCCGACTTCGCCGCCCTGCCGCTGCTGGTGGGCGAAGGCGCGGAGCGGCAGGCGCCGGCGCTGCTGCATCTGCTGGAGGCGCAGCCGAAACTTGCCGGGCGGATGCGGGCGGCGGTCTGGGTTGGCGGCCGGCGCTGGGATCTGCGCATGGAGGACGGCGAAACCATTTCGCTTCCCGAAGGGTCCGCCGCCACCGAGGCGCTGGCGCGCTTTGCCGCCATCGACCGCGAAACGCCGCTGCTGGGGCGCGGCTTCATCCGCTTCGACCTCCGCATCCCCGACAAGATGGTGGTGCGAACCGGCGACGAGCCGGGCGCCAAGGCAAGGCCGCGCCCGCAGGCGGGCGTGGCGCCGGCGCCGATGCCCGGACGGGCGGCCTGACGATGGCGACCATCCGCAATCCCTCGCAGTTGCTGAAGCCGGGCGCCGAGCGCGTGGTGGCCGTCGTCGATGTCGGCTCGTCCAAGGTGGCGGCGCTGATCGCCATGGCCGACGGCGAGGGCAGCCCGCGGGTCATCGGCGCCGGAGTCCGCGCCTCCAACGGCATGAAGCGCGGCTTCGTCGCCGACATGGCGAAAACCGAGGACGCCATCCGCGCCGCCATGGGCCAGGCGGAAAAATCCGCCGGCATTGCCATCGAAAGCGTCGTCGTCAGCATGTCGGCCGGCGGTCTCGACAGCGAGGTGGCCAGCGTCGAAATCGACATCGCCGGGCAGCGCATCGCCGAAAACGACATGGCGGCGCTGTTGCAGGCCGGCCGCCTCAGGATCGACGAGACCATCAGCCGCGCCGGCCGCTCCATCCTCCACGCCGAGCCGGCGCTCTACACCATCGACGGCCAGGACGGCATCACCAACCCACGCGGCTTCCATGCCGACCGGCTGGCGGTCGACATTCATGTGCTGACGGCGGCGACCCCGCCCTGCCGCAACCTCGATATCGCCGTCCGAAACGCCCATCTGAACGTCGAATCGATCGTCGCCTCGGGCGTCGCCGCCTCGGCGAGCGTGCTTGGCGACGAAGAGCGCGAGCTTGGCGTCGCCGTGGTCGAGATCGGCGCCGGCGTCACCACGGTGGCCGTCCACGGCGGCGGCATGTTGCTGGCGCTGTCGTCCATTGCCATGGGGGCGGGCGACATCACCGCCGACATCGCCGCCAGCTTCGGCACCAGGCGCGCGGTCGCCGAACGGCTGAAGACGCTGTCGGGCGCCGCCATTTCCGCCCCGCGCGACAACCATGAGATGCTGGAGGTGCCGCCCCTCGTCGACGACGGCCAGGAAAGCCGCCGCATCTCGCGCGCCGAACTGATCGCCGTCATTGCCGCCCGGCTCGACCGCCTGTTCGCCGAAGTGGACGAGGCCTTGCGGGAAATCGGCTTCACCGGCGCCGCCGGCCGGCAGGTGGTGCTGACCGGCGGCGGCGCCGAATTGCGCGGCATCGCCGATTACGCGCAAGGGGTGCTGGCGCGGAATGTCCGCATCGGCCGCCCGCACGGCCTTTCCGGGCTGCCGGACGCGCAATCGACGGCGGCCTTCGCCACCTTGGCCGGCCTTACGCTTTACGCCGGCCGGCCGCGCTTCGATCTGGCGCGGATGCCGCTCCGCGCCGCCCGCAACAACAGCCCCGACACCGAGCCGAGTTCCGCTTTTTTCCGCCTGCTGAAGCAACTGAAACGCCAGATCTGACCAGGGAGTGTCCCATGACCTTTGACTTCGTGCAACCGAGCCTCGTCGAACTGAAGCCCCGAATCAGCGTCATCGGCGTTGGCGGCGCCGGCGGCAACGCCGTCACCAACATGATCAACGACGGTTTGTCCGGCGTCGATTTCGTCGTCGCCAACACCGACGCCCAGGCGCTGATGGCGTCGCCGGCCGACACCCGCATCCAGCTCGGCCTGAAGATCACCCAGGGGCTTGGCGCCGGCGCCCGCCCGGAAATCGGCGCCGCCGCCGCCGAGGAGGCGCTCGCTGAAATCGACGAGGCGCTGGAGGGCGTCCATATGTGCTTCATCACCGCCGGCATGGGCGGCGGCACCGGCACCGGCGCCGCCCCCGTGGTGGCCCGCGCCGCGCGCGAGCGCGGGGTGCTGACGGTGGGCGTCGTCACCAAGCCGTTCGCCTTCGAGGGGCTGAAGCGGATGCGCGCCGCCGAGGAAGGCATCGCCGAACTGCAACGCCACGTCGACACCCTGATCATCATCCCCAACCAGAATCTGTTCCTGATCGCCAACCAGCAGACCACGTTCAAACAGGCCTTCGCCATGGCCGACCAGGTGCTGAACCATGGTGTGCGCGGCATTACCGATCTGATGGTGCTGCCGGGGCTTATCAATCTCGATTTCGCCGACGTCCGCACGGTGATGAGCGAGATGGGCAAGGCGATGATGGGCACAGGCGAAGCCGAAGGCGAGCGTCGTGCCATCGAGGCGGCAGAAAAGGCCATTTCCAACCCGCTGCTGGATGAAGTTTCCCTGCGCGGCGCGAAAGCGGTCATCATCAACATCACCGGTGGTGACGACCTCGGCCTGATGGAAGTGGAGGAAG
>CAYYGQ010000233.1:0-3194 GCA_964471485.1 uncultured Sandaracinobacter sp.
CGGCCCGGCGGCAGTTTGAAGAAATGATAGTCGACATTATAGGGGTTGGGCTGGGAATTGGGCGTGTTCGGCCCGGTGATGCTGGAGGCCGGAACCGCACCAGCACCCGATGAAACAGCACCCGATGCAACGGCGCCCGATGCAACGGCGCCCGACGAAACAGCAGGCGCCGCCTGCTGTTCGCTGGCCGCCGCCGGTTGCGCCGCCGCCGGCGCGGCGCTGGTGGCGCCGGCCGGCCGCTGCGTCGTGAACGGAATCGTCGCCAGCATTTCGCTGCGCTGCGAAAGCTCTGCCTGCCCGGCGGGAAAGCCGTTCGACTTCAGCAGATAGGCGGTGATTTCGGCATAGGCCTGACGGCTGAGACCGCCAGGACGATCCATGGGCATGGTGGTGCGGATGCGGTCGAACAGGTCGCCGACCGAAAGCCCGTTGTAGGTGGACGTGAACACCGGCCCGGAAAGGCCCGGCGCTTCGCCGGTCCCTTCCAGTTGCACCCCATGACAGAACGAACAATTGTCCGCATATTCATGGGCGCCGGCCGTCGCCTGGGCTTCGGTGTAGATGCCGTCCCACACCGTCCTCGCCGACCCCTGCGCGCTGACCTGCGCCGTCGCCCACAGCGAAACTCCGGCGACGGCAGCCACCGCGCCAGCAATCAGTCCTGCTTTACGCATCCGCGTCTCCCGTCCGTCTCTCAGTTCGCGTCCGGCAGGGCGAAGGCGATATATTCACCCGAGTAGGTGCCCCCACTCACGGCAACGACGATATATTGCTTGCCGTTGGCCATATAGGTCATCGGCGAGCCGCTCTGCGGTCCCGGCATCCAGACGGCGCCCACTTCCTGACCGCTGTTCTTGTCATAGGCGCGAAGCATGGCGCCACGCGGGTGGTCGTCGGTGGTGGTCACCTGGTTTTCCCCGGCCACGACCAGCGATTTCGTCACCAGCGTGCCGATCTGGTAGGTCGACTGGCCGGTGCGCGGAATGTCGAGGCCCTGCAGCGCCGGGTGGTTGCGGACGAAGTCCGGCGTTTCGCCGTGCGGGATCTTCCACTTGATGGTGCCGGTGTTGACGTCGATGGCGTTGATGGTGCCATAGGGCGGCTTGATCAGCGGCAGCCCGTCGACGTTCAGCGGCCGGAAGTTGGCGCGCGGCCGCGGCGCCGGATTCCGTTCCACCACCGTGTCGGCGCCGGCGTCCTCGCCCGGACCCTTGATCATCGTCACCGGATTTCCATAGACACCGACGACATAATTGATGTCGGTCAGGTCTTTGGGGCCGGGCAGCAGGCCGGTCGAGGAAATGCAGGCCTCGCAGGCATAGACATAGGCGATGCCGGTTTCGGGGTCGAACGAACCGCCCGGCCAGTTGGTGCCGCCCTGCGCCCAACTGTTGATGACGCCGAGCTTCTTCTCGGTGCTGACGATCGGCGGCGTATAGACTTCGTTGGTCAGCTGGTAGTTCTTCACCAGCTCCAGCGCCTTCGCCTTCAGTTCGGGCGTGAAGTCGATCAGATCCTTTTCGTTATAGTGGTTGCGGGCGCAGGCGGCCGGCCTGGTCGGGATCGGCTGGGTGGGCGAATACCATTCGCCGGGCACATTGCCCTTCGGAACCTTGGTTTCCTTGATCGGCCAGACCGGCTCGCCGGTCGCCCGGTCGAACACGTAGAAATAGGCCTGCTTGCTGGGAATGCCGACCACCTGGCGCGGCTTGCCGTCGATGGTCACGTCCATGAGCAGCGGCGCCGAGCTGTTGTCGAGGTCCCAGAGCTCGTGATGGATGAGCTGATAATACCATTTCACCGCCCCGGTATCGAGGTCGACGGCGACGATGCTGTTGCCGTAGAGGCCCGGTCCCGGACGATGGCCGCCGTAGAAGTCGCTGGTCGGCGATTCGACGTTCAGATAGGCAAGGTTCAGCTTCTCGTCGACCGACACCTGTGTCCAGACGCCGGCGTTGCCGTTCACATCGGCGGAATTATTGTACCAGCTATCGTAGCCGAATTCGCCGCGCTGCGGGATGGTGTGGAAGATCCACTTGCGCTTGCCCGTCAGCACGTCGAAGCCGCGCACATAGCCCTTGGTGTTGTTGTGCGTGCGCGGCGTGAAGCCTTCGCGGAAGGCGGCGCCGATGATGATGGTGTTGCCGGAAATGGCCGGCGCCGAGTGCACGCCGACTTCGCCGACCGTCAGGTCGATGTTCTGGTCGAAATCCTTCTTCAGGTCGACGATGCCGTCCTCGCCGAAGTCCTTGATGCGCTGGCCGGTCTTGGCGTCGAGCGCGACAAGGCGATAGCCGACGGTGACATAATAGATGCGTTCCTGGGTGCCGTCGGTCCAGTAGGAAAGGCCGCGGCCGGACAGCGCCCGCGGCGAGGCGGCGGCGCGCGGCCCCTCGGTGCGGTCGCCATAGACCCACAGCAGTTCGCCGGTGGTGCCGTTGACGGCGATGACGCTGCGCCTGGTGCCGGCGGTCGCGTAGACGATGCCGTTCACCGCCAGCGGCGTCCCCTCGAGCTTGAACTCGGGGCGGGTGCCGAAGGCATCGGTCTTGATGCGCCAGGCGACTTCCAGATCCTTGAAGTTGGACGCGTTGATCTGGTCGAGCGGCAGATAGCGGCTGCCCTTCAGGTCGGCGTTGTAGCTGGTCCAGTTGACATTCTGCCCGGTCGCCGGCGTCTGTGCATCCGCAAGCGAGGTGCCGGCCAGCAGCGCCACGAGGACGGCGCCAAGCGAGAACTGTTGTTTAAGGTTGATCATGTTCAGCCTTTTCCGATGAAATGAGCGGCTCGCTGCCCGATGGCAGCCAGCCCCAAACAGCCTGCGCGCCGCCTTTCCAGGCGGCGCGGGGCCGGCAATCAGGCGTCTTTAGCCTTGGCATAGGCAGCGCGAATGGCCGCCTGTGCATCGGCATCCGGCTGGCGCAGCGGTGCGCGGCCGAAGAAGGCCGGGCCGCCCATCTGCACGCTCATGGTGAAGGGCAGCGAGGATTCGAAGCCGGTCGCCTGAATCGCGCTCCGCATCGCCATCTGCTTGGCGCGCAGTTTCGCCAATTCGGCCTTCCAGTTGCCGTTGGCGTGAAAGGCGCGGAAGATGGCCGCGCACTGGGCGCTGAACGAGTTGCCGTCGGCGAGGATGGCGCCCATGCCATGCTCCAGCGCCGGTTCAAGATTGCTCGACGTTCCCGTTCGCATGT
>CAYYGQ010000234.1:0-3189 GCA_964471485.1 uncultured Sandaracinobacter sp.
GGGTGCGGGGGGCCGGGGTCCGGCGCGGCGCCGATGTGGCGCCGGGGGCGGTGCTGATGCCGGGCTTCGTCAACATCGGCGCCTATGTCGGGCCGGGCACCATGGTCGACACCTGGGCGACCGTTGGCAGTTGCGCGCAGATCGGCGCCAATGTCCACCTGTCGGGGGGCGCCGGCATCGGCGGCGTGCTGGAGCCGTTGCAGGCCGGCCCCGTCGTCATCGAGGACGGCGCCTTCATCGGCGCGCGCTCGGAAGTGGCCGAAGGCGTGATCGTCCGCGAAGGGGCGGTGTTGTCGATGGGGGTGTTCCTGGGCGCCTCCACCCGGATCGTCGACCGGGCGACCGGCGAGATTTTCATCGGCGAGGTGCCGCCCTACGCCGTGGTGGTGCCGGGGTCGCTGCCCGGAAAGCCGCTGCCCGACGACACGCCCGGCCCGTCGCTGGCGTGCGCGGTGATCGTGAAGCGCGTCGACGCCCAGACCCGCGCCAAGACGGCGGTGAACGAACTGCTGCGGCCCTGACGGTCAGGCGCGGCGGGCGCGGCGCTGGCGGCGAAGCGCCGCGCCGACGAGGCCGAATCCGGCAATGAACGTGGCCCAGAGGGCTGGTTCCGGCGTGTCGATGGTGCCGTAGATCTGTAACGAATGCAGGGTGACGCCCGGCTGAAACGACCAGTCGATCGCGGCCGTCCACAGGCCGCCTTCGATAATCTGGTAGCCACCGATCAGCATTGTATAGAAGCCGTCTGCATGGAAGGTCGCCGGATCGGCGGTTTCCTCGCCGCAGAACGGATCCCCCGGCTCGCAGAGCGCGCCGGAAAAGCGTGAAACGAACGAAAAACGGTCGGTCGGCGCCACCGGACGGTTGCTGGTGGTGCCCGTCACGCCAACTTCCTGGTACATCGCTGGCCCGTCGTTCCAGTCGAACGAATAGGGCAGGCGGATTTCGATCCGCCCATGGTCGGGCGCGCTGCCGACATCGATGAAATAGAGAAGCGGCGCGCCGCCGCGGCCGAGTTCAAGGGAAACCGGCGTATCCCATGGGCCGTCGCCGCGCTGCCAGCGGCAGAGCGAGTCGCCGGCCACTTCGATCCGGCAGGCGTCGCCGTCGTCGACGGCAACGACGTTCAGGGCATTGGCTGGCGCCGGAACGAACGGCGTTGCCGCGAACAGGCCCAACGCCAAAGCGGCTTTTCCGTATTTCATGGCAGGCTCCCCGATCGGTTCCTTACCATGAAGCGGGCCGGCCGGCCAGACCGGGCCGGCTTTGGCCGCTCAGATCATGCCGGCGAGCGGGCTTGAAGGGTCGGCGTAGCGGCGCACCGGCATCCGCCCGGCGAGATAGGCGTTCCGCCCGGCTTCGACCGCGGCCTTCATGGCGCGCGCCATCCGGACCGGATCCTTCGCTTCGGCGATGGCCGTGTTCATGAGGACGGCGTCGCAGCCCAGTTCCATGGCGATGGCGGCGTCGGACGCGGTGCCGACGCCGGCGTCCACCACCACCGGCACTTTCGCCTGTTCGACGATGAGGCGGATGTTGATCGGATTGCGGATGCCAAGCCCCGAGCCGATCGGCGCCCCCAGCGGCATGACGGCGGCGGCGCCGACATCTTCGAGGCGCCGGGCGATCACCGGATCGTCCGAGGTGTAGGCCATCACCTGGAAGCCTTCCTTCACCAGCACGTCGCAGGCGCGGATGGTTTCGAGGACATCGGGCAACAGCGTCTTCTGGTCGGCCAGCACTTCGAGCTTCACCAGCGTCCAGCCGCCGGCCTCGCGGGCAAGGCGCAGGGTGCGAAGGGCGTCGTCGGCCGTGTAGCAGCCGGCGGTGTTGGGCAGATAGGTGAAGCGGTCGGGGCGCACATGGTCCGACAGCATGGGTTGCGAACGGTCGGAGAGGTTGACGCGGCGGAGGGCGACGGTGACGATCTCGGCGCCGGCGGCCTCGGCGGCGGCGGCGTTCAGCGCATAGTCCTTGTATTTTCCGGTGCCGACGATGAGGCGGGAACGGAAGGTGCGGCCGGCGACCGTCCAGCGATCGTCCGTTTCTTCGCCGCCGCCGACGAAATGCACCACTTCCAGATTGTCGCCTTCGGCGAGCGCCACCTTCTGCCACTGGCTTTGCGGCACGATCTCGCGGTTGCGCTCGACGGCGATGCGGCCTTCGGGAAGGCCGAGCGATTGCACGAAGGTGGCGACATTGGCGCCGGCATCGACGGTGCGGCGTTCCCCATTGAGGGTGATGGTGATTTTCATGAAAATCTCTATAGGAGTGACGACCCATCACCTCAACCGGAGGGACGATTTGCCCGAAGCCTCCTTGCCCAAAGCCCCCTTGCCCGAAGCCTTGCCGAGAAACGCCAGCGATGTCGTTTTCGTTCTGAACGGCCCCAATCTGAACCTGTTGGGCCGCCGCGAGCCGGGCATCTATGGCCATGCCACATTGGACGACATGGCAGCCATGCTGACGGCGGCGGGGAAGGCGCTGGGGATCGAGGTGGATTGCCGGCAGTCGAACCACGAGGGCCATCTGATCGACTGGCTGCACGAGGCCGGGGCGAAGCGGGCGCTGGCCGTGATCCTGAACGCCGGCGCCCATACCCACACCTCGGTCGCGCTTCGGGACGCCATCGCCGCCATCGCCGTGCCGGTGATCGAAGTGCATCTGTCGAACACGGCGGCGCGGGAATCCTTCCGGCACGTCAGCCATGTGTCGCCGGTGGCGAAGGGCGTCATCCAGGGATTTGGCGTCCTCGGCTATCGTCTGGCGCTGGACGCGGCGGCCGCAATGCGGCAAAGCGCCCCCCGGACAGTGCCAACAGATCAAGGAAGTTGAATGGCCGAGCCGAAGGCGAACGCCTCGAACATGCGGGTGGAACTGGAACTGGTGCGCCAACTGGCGTCGCTTCTGGAGGAAACCGGCCTCTCTGAAATCGAAGTGCAGGATGGCGACCGCGTGGTCCGCATCGCCCGGCAACTGGGCGGCGGCGCCGTGCCGGCGCCCGCTGCGGCCGTTGCCGTGCCGGCGGCCTCACGCCCGGCGGCGGGTGCAGGAGCAGGGGCAAGGGCGGACAACTCGATGCTGATCCGGCCGGGCATGCGATATGTCGAGGTCGGCACCTTCAAGGACCCGGATCAGGCGCTGGCCGTGGCGCGGCAACTGGCTGCAATGGGTTTGCCGGTGGTGCGC
>CAYYGQ010000235.1:0-3174 GCA_964471485.1 uncultured Sandaracinobacter sp.
CTACCCGGAAGCACAACTGAAGACGGTGGAGCGGCTGCTGCGCGCCATCCTGAAAGCCTTCCCGTCGATCAGCGACATTGTCGGCCATCGCGATGTCGATACCGTGCGGCGCCTCAAGGTCGACCCCGGCCCGGCGTTCCCGATGCTGCGGATGAAGAACATCATCAGCGACCGCGCCGACCCCGAGGATCTGGGCGGCCGCAAGCTGAAGGTGGTGACGCAAGGCTCTCCCCTCAACGTCCGTGGCGGCCCCGGAACAGAGTTCGAGACGCTGGCGCGGGGACCGCTGCCGAACGGCCAGCCGGTGGTGGAACTGGAGGTGCAGGGCGACTGGGTGCGCGTCCGCGTCGGCGACGGCAACAGCATGTTCGAAGGCTGGTGCTTCGGCGCCTATCTGCGCCCGGCCTGAACGGCCGCATTCGCGCCGCCATCCCTTCAACGCCCGTTATCCCTTCAACGATTGCGAACCACCCCGGTTCCTCCTATGCGCGGGCCTGGTTTCAAGGCTTGTCTCTACGGGGTGAACATGGCTGATTCGGTGAAGAAAGTGGTGCTGGCCTTTTCGGGCGGCCTCGACACCTCGGTGATCCTGAAATGGTTGCAGGCCACCTATAATTGCGAGGTGGTCACCTTCACCGCCGACCTCGGCCAGGGCGAGGAGCTGGAGCCGGCGCGCGCCAAGGCCGAGCTGATGGGCGTGAAGCAGATCTTCATCGACGATCTGCGCGAGGAATTCGTGCGCGACTATGTGGCGCCGATGATGCGGGCGAACGCGCTTTACGAAGGCCAGTATCTGCTGGGCACGTCGATCGCCCGGCCGCTGATCGCCAAGCGCCAGATCGAGATCGCAAAACAGGTGGGCGCCGACGCCGTGTCGCACGGCGCGACGGGCAAGGGCAACGACCAGGTGCGCTTCGAGCTTGGCTATTACGCCCTTGCCCCCGACATCCGCATCATCGCCCCCTGGCGCGAATGGGATCTGACCAGCCGCGAGGCGCTCATCGCCTTTGCCGAAAGCCACCAGATTCCGGTGCCGAAGGACAAGCGCGGCGAAGCGCCCTTCTCCACCGACGCCAACCTGCTGCACACCTCGTCCGAAGGGAAAGTGCTGGAAGATCCGTGGCAGGAAGTGCCGGACTATGTCTATTCCCGCACCGACAACCCGGAAACCGCGCCCGACACGCCGCAATATATCACCATCGACTTCGAGCGCGGCGACCCGGTCGCCGTCGACGGCGAGGGGCTGTCGCCGGCGTCCTTGCTGAAAAAGCTGAACGACCTCGGCAAGCGGCACGGCATCGGCCGGCTCGACCTGGTGGAGAACCGCTTCGTCGGCATGAAGTCGCGCGGCATGTACGAAACGCCGGGCGGCACCATCTGGCTGGCGGCGCACCGCGGCATCGAATCCATCACCCTCGATCGCGGCGCCCAGCATCTGAAAGACGAATTGATGCCGCGCTACGCCGAGCTGGTCTACAACGGCTTCTGGTTCGCCCCCGAGCGCGAGATGCTGCAGGCGGCCATCGACCACAGCCAGCAGAAGGTGACGGGCACGGTGCGCCTGAAGCTCTACAAGGGCAGCGTGAACGTCGTCGGCCGCAAGTCGCCGGAAAGCCTCTACAGCCCGAAGATCGTCACCTTCGAGGATGACCATGGCGCCTACGACCAGCGCGACGCCAAGGGCTTCATCCGCCTGAACGCGCTTCGCCTGCGCCTGCTCGGCCAGCGCGATCGCGGCAACTGACCCAACCCAACCGCCGCCGCAGCCGCCCGGAAAGGACGACATGCAGGAACCGCCGAAAACGCCCAATCCTGACCTCGTGCTGTTCCGGCGGACGCTGGTGGTGGCGGCCGGTGTCGGCTTCGCCGTCATCGTCTGGAAACTGGCCGATCTCATCCTGCTGCTGCTGGCCTCGGTGCTGGTGGCCTTCATCTTCTACAAGTTCGCGCATTTCCTGAAGCGCCACACCCGGCTGCCGTTCGCCGCGGCGCTGGTGCTGGCCATCCTGCTGCCGGTGCTGTTCCTGGCGCTGACCTTCACCATGTTCGGCAGCCTGATGGCCAACCAGTTCGCCATCCTGTTCGACCAGTTGCCGGTCACCTTCGTCAAGGTGCGCGACTGGCTGCAAGGCACCAGCCTCGGCCGCGAGGTCATCGCCCACGCCGGCAGCCTGATGCCCGAAGGCGGCCGCATCGTCGCCATGGTGCAATCCTTCGTCAGCAGCCTCGGCGTCGTCGGCACCAGCCTTGGCGTCGTCCTCGTCGGCGGCGTGTACCTCGCCGCCCAGCCGCGCCTCTATGGCGACGGCATCCTCAAGCTGCTGCCGCCCTATCTGCGGCCGAAAATCGTCTCCACCATGCGGGCGATCGCCGACGCCATCACCGCCTGGCTGAAGGCGCAGGGGCTTTCCATGCTGTTCATCGGCGTCTTCACCGGCGCCGCCCTTTCGGCGATCGGCCTGCCGGCGGCGCCGGCCATCGGCCTCGTTGCCGGCCTGTGCGAATTCGTGCCCTATCTCGGCACCATCGTCGTCGCCATCCCCTCCATCCTCATCGGCTTTTCCATCAGCACCGAAACCGGCATCTGGACCGCCATCGCCATCGTCGTCATCCAGCAGGTGCAGGGCAACATCGTCACCCCGATCGTCCAGTCCAGCGTCGCCGAACTGCCGCCCGCTCTCACTGTCTTCTCGCTGATCGCCGCCGGCATCATTCTCGGGCCGATGGGGGTGATCCTCGCCGTGCCGCTGACCGTGGTGGCGCAGACGCTGGTGCGGCAACTGGTGCATTACCCCGACGACGGACCGGGGGACGAACCGGCGGACCAACCGGCGGCGGCGGAACTTGACGAAGGCGCCCCCGAGGGCCGATAGGGCGGCGTTCCCGCGGCTGGACCGGCACGCCCGTTCCCTTCCACCCCGCAGACAACCGGAGAAATATAGTGGGTTACCGTGTAGTGGTCGTCGGCGCCACCGGCAATGTCGGGCGCGAAATGCTGAACATCCTGTCCGAGCGGCACTTCCCCGCCGACGAAGTGGCCGTGGTCGCCAGCCCGCGCTCGCAGGGCACCAAAATCGACTTCGGCGACACCGGCCAGGAACTGAAGGTGCAGTCGATCGAGCATTTCGACTTCGATGGCTATGACATCGCCCTGTTCGCCGCCGGCTCGGGACC
>CAYYGQ010000236.1:0-3169 GCA_964471485.1 uncultured Sandaracinobacter sp.
TGGCTCAAAGCCCAGTCGTCACGTCGATCATGTTGCCCTCTTCGAGGGTCACATAGGCCTTCTTGACGTCCCTGCGCTTGCCGAGCTTGCCGCGGAAACGCTTGACCTTGCCCTTGGTGATCGTCGTGTTGACCGCTTTCACCTTGACGCCAAAGAGCACCTCGACGGCCTCCTTGATCATGGGCTTGTTCGCGGACGGGGCCACTTCGAACACCACGGCGCCGGCTTCCGAGGCCATGGTGGCTTTCTCGGTGATGATCGGCTTGCGGATCACGTCGTAGAGTTTCGCCTTGTCGGTCATTTCAGTCGAGCCTCCAGAGCTTCGACACCGGCCTTCGTGATCACCAGGGTGTCACGGCGCAGGATGTCATAGACGTTGGCGCCCATCGTCGGCAGCACATCGAGACCTTCGATGTTGCGGGCGGCCTGGGCGAAGTTCTCGTTCACCGCGGCGCCGTCGATGATCAGGACGCGCTTCCAGCCAAGGCTCTTGATCTGCTTGGCCAGCACCGCGGTCTTGCCGTCGCCGACAGCCTCGTCGAGGATCACCAGTTCGCCTGCTTTTGCCTTGGCCGACAGCGCATGGCGCAGGCCGAGCTGACGGAATTTCTTCGTCAGCTCATGGGCGTGCGAGCGCGGAGTCGGACCGGCGTAGACGCCACCGCCACGGAAGATCGGAGCCGAACGCGCACCGTGACGAGCGCCGCCGGTGCCTTTCTGGCGATAGATCTTCTTGGTCGAATAGCTGCTCTCGGTCCGGGTCTTCACCTTGTGGGTGCCGGCCTGGGCCGCGGCCCGCTGCCAGCGGACCACGCGATGCAGGATGTCGGCACGCGGTTCGAGCCCGAACAGCGCCTCATCCAGATCGACCGTGCCGGCCTTAGCGCCGTCCAGTTTGATCACGTCGAGTTTCATTCTTCAGCGCCTCCTTCGGGGGCATCTGCCGGGGCTGCTTGAGCCGCCGCAGCCTGAACCGCCGCCGATTTGAGAGCGGCCGGGAACGGAACGTTCTCGGGCAGCTTTCTCTTCACGGCATCTTTTACTGTGACCCATCCACCTTTCGAGCCGGGCACGGCGCCCTTGATGAAGACCAGCCCGCGACCGGCGTCGGTGCGCACCACCTCGAGGTTCTGGGTGGTGATCCGCGCGGCGCCCATGTGGCCGGCCATCTTCTTGCCCTTGAACACGCGGCCCGGGTCCTGACACTGACCGGTGGAACCGTGCGAACGGTGGCTGACCGACACGCCGTGCGAGGCACGAAGCCCGCCGAAGTTGTGCCGCTTCATGGCGCCGGCGAAGCCCTTGCCGATCGAGGTGCCCGAAACGTCGACCTTCTGGCCTTCCACGAAATGCTCCGCCGACAGCTCTTCGCCGATGGCGATGAGGTTGTCGGGGGTAACGCGGAACTCCACGATCTTGCGTTTCGGCTCCACCTTGGCAGCGGCAAAGTGGCCGCGCATGGCTTTGGAAACCCGCTTGATCTTGGCCGTTCCGGCGCCGAGTTGAACGGCGGTATAGCCGTCCTTGTCAGCGGTCCGCTGGGCCACGACCTGCAGGTTGTCGAGTTGAAGAACGGTGACGGGAATCTGCCGACCATCCTCCATGAAAAGCCGGGTCATGCCGACTTTCTTGGCGAGAATACCAGAGCGCATCGAACTGCCCCTTACACCGAAATCTGAACGTCGACACCTGCGGCCAGGTCGAGCTTCATCAGCGCGTCCACGGTCTGCGGGGTCGGGTCGACGATGTCCAAGAGCCGCTTGTGGGTGCGGATCTCGAACTGGTCACGGGATTTCTTGTCGATGTGAGGTCCACGCAGAACGGTGAACTTCTCGATCTTGTTCGGCAGCGGAATGGGCCCGCGCACTGTGGCGCCGGTCCGCTTGGCCGTGGATACGATTTCCAGAGTGCTGGCGTCCAGCACGCGGTAATCGAAGGCCTTGAGCCGAATGCGAATGTTTTGGCCTTGCATTTGTAAATGCCTTTCGCGGCGTTGGAGTTGATAGGAGGACCGCCGGCTCACCCGGCGGTCCTCGTCGAACCCGGAGGGTTTACGCGATGACCTTGGACACGACGCCCGAACCGACGGTGCGGCCGCCTTCGCGGATGGCGAAGCGCAGGCCTTCTTCCATCGCGATCGGGGCGATCAGTTCGGCCTCGAGCTTCAGGTTGTCGCCCGGCATCACCATCTCGGTGCCGGCCGGCAGGATCACCGTGCCGGTCACGTCGGTCGTGCGGAAGTAGAACTGCGGACGGTAGTTCGCGAAGAACGGCGTGTGACGGCCGCCCTCTTCCTTGGTCAGGATGTAGACCTCGGCCTCGAACTTGGTGTGCGGCGTCACCGAACCCGGCTTGCACAGCACCTGGCCGCGCTCGACGCCGTCACGGTCGACACCGCGAAGCAGCGCGCCGATGTTGTCGCCGGCCTCGCCACGGTCAAGCAGCTTGCGGAACATCTCGACGCCGGTGCAGATCGTCTTCTTGGTGTCGTGGATGCCCACGATCTCGATCTCGTCGCCGACGTTGATCACGCCACGCTCGACCCGGCCGGTCACGACCGTGCCACGGCCCGAAATCGAGAACACGTCCTCGATCGGCATCAGGAACGGCTGGTCCACCGCGCGCGCCGGGGTCGGGATGTAGGCATCCACCGCCGCCATCAGTTCCTTGATCTTCTCTTCGCCGATCTCCGGGTCACGACCTTCGAGCGCCGCCAGCGCCGAGCCGGCGATGATCGGGATATCGTCGCCCGGATAGTCGTAGTTGCTCAGAAGCTCGCGCACTTCCATCTCGACCAGCTCGAGCAGCTCGGCGTCGTCCACCTGGTCGACCTTGTTCAGGAACACCACCATGTAGGGGATGCCCACCTGGCGGCCCAGGAGGATGTGCTCGCGCGTCTGCGGCATCGGGCCGTCGGCCGCGTTCACCACCAGGATCGCGCCGTCCATCTGCGCCGCACCCGTGATCATGTTCTTCACATAGTCGGCGTGGCCGGGGCAGTCGACGTGGGCATAGTGCCGCGAGTCGGTCTCGTATTCCACGTGCGACGTCGAGATCGTGATCCCGCGCGCCTTCTCTTCCGGCGCCGCGTCGATCGCGTCATACGACTTGAAATCGCCGAAATACTTCGTGATCGCAGCCGTCAGCGTCGTCTTGCCGTGGTCAACGT
>CAYYGQ010000237.1:0-3169 GCA_964471485.1 uncultured Sandaracinobacter sp.
CAGGGGGAAAGGATTACGGCGGGGGGCGGGCTTTTCTGTCGCGCCGAAGGCGGTTAAGCACGGGTAAATTCCCATCGGCATCAATATTGTCGGCAGCATTCCCGCCGGGACCGCCCGGCACAGCAGGAGAAGAGGCCCATGGCCGCAACCCGAACCACGAACAGACCCCGCATGGTAGCGGCCGGCGCGCTGGCGCTGCTGCTGGCCACCACCGCCTGCACCACCGACCCCGTGACCGGCCAGCAGCGCATGTCGCGCACCGGCACTGGCCTTGCCATCGGCGCCGGCGCCGGCGCCCTCCTTGGCGCCCTCGTCGGCGGCGGCACCACCGGCGCCTTGATCGGCGCCGGCGTCGGCTCGATCGCCGGCGGCGGCATCGGCGCCTATATGGACCGCCAGGAACGCGACCTGCGGCAGGCCACCGCCGGCACCGACATCGAAGTGCAGCGCCAGGGCGACGAAATCCAGCTGGTGTTCCCCGACACCATCACCTTCGACTTCAATTCCGCCATGGTGAAGCCCGACATGCGCAGCCAGTTGCAGGAGGTGGCCCGCGTCCTCAACAATTACCCGTCGTCGGTCCTCGGCGTCTATGGCCACACCGACAATGTCGGCTCGGCCGAAGTGAACCAGCGCCTGTCGGAGCAGCGGGCGGAGTCGGTCGCCGGCAGCCTCGAAAGCTTCGGCGTCAGCCGCGCCCGCATGCAGGTGCGGGGCTTCGGCTTCAACCAGCCCATCGCTTCCAACGCCACCCCCGAGGGCCGGGCGCAGAACCGCCGCGTCGAGCTGCGGGTGGTTCCGGTCAGCCAGGAAGAAATGGCCCCCTACCGGCAATAGGGGGAATCGGCCGGCGGGCACCCCCGCCGGCCATGGTTCCAGCCGCGCGGCTTCAGCTTCTGAGCGTCGCCCCGATCTTCGCCGCCGCCTTCACCACGGCGGCGGCCACCGCCTCCAGATCGGCTTCGGTCAGGGTTTTCTCCAGCGGCTGCAAGGTGACGGCGACGGCCAGGCTCTGCCGGCCGTCGGCCACGCCCTCGCCGACGAAACGGTCGAACAGATGCACGTCGGCGATCAGCTTGCGGTCGGCGCCGGCGACCGCGCGCACCAGCGCCTCCGCCGCCACCTCGGCCGGCACCAGGAAGGCGAAATCCCGCCGCACCGGCTGCAACGACGATGGCGCAAAGGCCGGGCGGGCCTGTTTTGCCCGCCGTTCCGGCAGCGCATCGAGGAATATTTCCGCCGCCACCGCCCGGCCGAGGTCGCCGGCGACCTCGGGGTGCAGTTCGCCATATTCCGCCAGCACCGCCTTCCCCAGCCTTAGCGAGGCCGAGCGCCCCGGATGGTAGCAGCCGCCCGCCGGCTGCGCCGTCTGCAAGCGGTCGACCGGCACGCCGGCGGCCGCCAGCACCGCCAGCACCTCGGCCTTGCCGTCGAAAGCGTCGAAAGCGCGCGCCTTGCCGAAGCGCCAGTCGCGCGGCCGCGCCTCGCCGGCCAGCAGCAGCGCCAGGGTCGGCCGCTCGCCGTCGGCCAGATAGCGGCGGCCATGCTCGAAGAGGGCGACTCGCCCGGCGCCGCGCGCCATGTTGCGGATGGCGGCCGCCACCAGCCCCGGCAGCAGCGACGGCCGCATCACCGCCAGTTCTTCCGACAGGGGGTTGTCGAGCTTCCAGTGGTGGCCGCCGAATTTCGCTGCCTCGGCCTCGGGAATGAAGCTCCAGGTGACGGCCTCGTCGAGGCCGCGCGACGCCAGCAGGCGCCGCAGGCGCCGCGCTTCTTTCTGCGCCGGGGTCGCCGTCGGCCGCGCCACGCCGGGCTGGCGCGGCAACGGCACCACCGGCACATGTTGCAGCCCCTTCAGGCGGACGATTTCCTCCACCAGGTCGGCGGCGCCATCGATATCGCGCCGCCAGCTCGGCACCCGCACCCGCCAGGGCACGGTGTCGGCCGCGACGACGAAGCCAAGCCGCTCCAGCATGGCGCGCTGTTCGGAGGCGTCGATGGCGAGGCCGCCAAGAGCAAGCGTCCGCGCCGGATCGAAGGCGACGATGATTTCCGCAAGCGGCAGCATCCCGGCGCGCTCGATCATGGACGGCCGGCCGCCGCAAAGCTCGACGATCATGGCGACGGCCATATCCAGCCCCGGCTCGACGAAGGCCGGGTCGACGCCGCGCTCGAAGCGGGCGCGGGCGTCCGACGTCAGGCCAAGGGCGCGGCCGGTGGCGCCGATCCGCGCCGGCGCGAAATAGGCAGCCTCGACCAGCACATCGGTCGTCGCCGCCGACACGCCCGATTCCAGGCCGCCCATGATGCCGCCGATGTCGTGCACCTGGGCGTCGTCGGCGATCACCGTCATGCTGTCGTCGAGCGTATAGGTCTTGCCGTTCAGGGCGGCGAGCGTTTCCCCGGCCCGCGCCCGCCGGGCGACCAGCCCGCCCTTCAGCTTCGCCACATCGTAAACGTGCAGCGGCCGGCCATAGCCGATGGAGAAATAATTGGTGATGTCGACCAGGGCGGAAATCGGCCTGAGGCCGGCGCGCGTCAGCAGTTGCTGCAGCCATTCGGGCGACGGGCCGTTCCGCACCCCCGCCACCGAGCGGGCGAAAAAGGCCGGGCAGCCCTCGGGGTCGTCGGTGCGGACCGGCCGCAGGATGTCCCCCGCCGCATCGAGCCGTGGCGCCTCGGGCACCCGCAGCAGGCCTTGGCCTGCCGCCGCCAGATCGCGGGCGATGCCGAACACCCCCATGCAATCCTGGCGGTTGGGGGTGATCGCCACATCGAATTGCGGATCGTCAAGCCCGGCCCATTCGGCGTAGATGGCGCCGACCGGCGCATCCCCGGCCAGCTCGATGATGCCGTCATGGTCGTCGCCCAGTTGCAGTTCGCGGGCCGAGCACATCATGCCGTTCGATTCGACGCCGCGGATGGCCGCCACCTTCAGCGTCACATCAATCCCCGGCACATAGGCGCCCGGCGGCGCGAACACGCCGACAAGGCCGGCGCGGGCATTGGGGGCGCCGCACACCACCTGCAACGGTTTGCCGTCGCCACGGTCGACGGACAGCACCCGCAAGCGGTCGGCCTGCGGATGGGGGGCGGCCGACAGCACTCTGGCGATCACGAACGGTCGCAGCGCCTCGGCCGGATTGTCCACCGCTTCGACTTCGAGACC
>CAYYGQ010000238.1:0-3146 GCA_964471485.1 uncultured Sandaracinobacter sp.
TGGCCGATCTCGGCGCCACCGTCGTCAAGATCGAGCCGCTGCGGGGCGATGTGGCGCGCGAATCCCATCCGCGCGGCAGCGGCGAGGGCGCGAGCGACGGCGCGCTGTTCCTCAACAACAACCGCAACAAGCATATGGTGGCGCTGGACCTGAAGCGGGCCGAGGGCCAGGAGGCGCTGCGGCGGCTGCTGGAACACAGCGACGTGCTGGTGCACAATATGCGGACCGATGCCGCCACCCGCCTCGGGCTCGATTTCGAACATGTCGCCGCCGTCAACCCGCGCATCATCCATTGCGCCGCCATCGGCTTCGGCCAGCGCGGGCGCTATCGCGACCGCCCGGCCTTCGACGATGTCATCCAGGCGGCAAGCGGGCTTGCCGGCCTCGCCGCGCAGCACAACGGCGCCCCCCAGTTCATGCCCACCATCATCGCCGACAAGGTGGCGGCGCTGCACGTGGTCTATGGCGTGCTTGCAGCGCTGGTGGCGCGCGGCAACGGCCGGCCCGGCCCGATCCGGGTCGAAGTGCCGATGTTCGAGGCCATGGTTTCGTTCGTGCTGAACGAGCATCTGGCCGGTGCCACCTTCAGCGCCGACGGCCGGCCCGGCTATCCCCGCGTCATGTCGCCCGACCGGCGGCCGTTCCGCACCGCCGACGGCTGGATCGCGGTGCTGCCCTATACCGAGGACCAGTGGCGCCGCTTCCTCGACGAGGCCGGCTGCGCCGAGGTCTACGGCGAGCCGTGGTTCCGCGACGCCCGCGTGCGCCAGGCACGGATCGACGATCTCTATGCGCTGGTGGCGCGGGCGCTGCCGCAGCGCACCACCGACCAGTGGATCGAAGCGCTTTCGGCGCGCGACATCCCCTGTTCGAAGATCAACCTGCTGCGGGACCTGCTGGTCGATCCGCATCTGGCCGAAGTGGGCTTCTTCGAGGTGGATCCGGCTTTTCCGGCGGGAATCCAGCGGGCGTTGCCGCAGCCGGTCGAGTTCGGCGGGATTGCCGCCGCGCCGGACCATGCGCCGGGCGCGCTCGGCGCCGACACGCGCCAGATTCTGCGCGAATCCGGCTATGCGGAAAACGAGATCGACGCGCTGATCGCCGGCGGCGTCGCCTATGCCGCCGATCCGGCGCGCGCCACGGGAGAGGCGATATGAGCACGGCCACGGCAGCGGGCATTCCTTCGACGGAGAATCTGACGCTTCGCCAGCGGGTGGTGGCGGTGGTGTCCGGTTCGGCGGGGAATCTGATCGAATGGTATGATTTCTATATCTACGCCTTCACCTCGCTCTATTTCGCCGCCGCCTTCTTCCCGGCCGGGGATCGCACCGCCCAGCTGCTGAACGTGGCGGGCATCTATGCGGCCGGCTTCCTGATCCGGCCGATCGGCGGCTGGTTCTTCGGGCGCTTCTCCGACCGGCGCGGCCGGCGGGCCGGCATGGTGCTGTCGGTGTTGATGATGGGGGGCGGCTCGCTGATGATCGCGCTGCTGCCCACCCATGCCCAGGTGGGGGCGCTGGCGCCGCTGCTGCTGCTGCTGGCCCGCCTGCTGCAGGGTTTTTCCACCGGCGGCCAGTATGGCGCCGCGGCCAGCTATCTGAGCGAGATCTCGAAGAAGGGGCGGCGCGGCTTCATCGCTTCGTTCCAGTTCGTCACCCTGATCGGCGGGCAGCTGAGCGCGCTGCTGGTGATCGTCGCCCTCGAACTGACGGTGGGCGACGAGGCGATCCGCGCCTGGGCCTGGCGGGTGCCGTTCGTGATCGGCACCCTGCTCGCCCTCTCTTTCCTGCTGTTCAGCAAGCATATGTACGAAACGGTCGACGCCAGCGCGCAGACGCCTGGCGCTGGCACCTTGCGCGCCCTTGCCGCCTATCCGAAGTCGGTATTGTTCGTGGTGTCGTTGAGCGCCAGCGGCGCCATCTGCCTATATACCTTCACCACCTACATGCAGAAATTCCTGGTGAACACCTCGGGCATGTCGGCCAAGACGGCGAGCGGGGTCATGACCGGGGCGATCGTCGTCTTCATGCTGGTGCAGCCGCTGATCGGCATGCTGTCCGACCGCATCGGCCGGCGCACCTGCCTCTTGATCTTCTCCGGGCTGATGACCCTGGGGGCGGTGCCGCTGTTGTCGGCGCTGGCCGGGGCGGGCGGCTCGGCGGCCGGCGCGTTCGCGCTGGTGACGGCTTCGCTGCTGATCCTCAGCTTCTACACTTCGGTCAGCGGCCTCTTCAAATCGGAACTGTTCCCGTCGCACATCCGGGCGCTCGGCGTCGGTTTCGCCCACAGCGTGGCGGCGGCGATCTTCGGCGGCAGCGCCGAATATGTCGCCCTGCTCTGCAAGCAGCTGGGGCATGAAAGCGTGTTCTACTGGTATGTAGCGTTCGCGGCCGGCACCGCGTTCCTGACCGCGCTGCTGATGCCCGAGCCAAGCCGCGAAGGCCGGCTCTGACCCGCGAGGAAATCAGGCTTTCTGAGGCTACCGGCGAGAAACTCTCCCCTGAGCATGCCAATGCCGATGGTGCCGGGGAGTGCCCTTGCAGGGGTGACCGCGAAGGCCTCGCGAGGAATCAGAGCGTCTAGATTCACTCCGTTAGAGCCATGCCCTCAACATCCCCAAAGCTATGCCTCTCTTTAAGCATGGCCCAAGCCCTCCCTTTCGGGAAGCGGGTGTGGTTCCTATAATAATGCCAACGGAAAGGCGGAGGTGGTTGCCCACCTCCGCCTTCCTTTTCCCTTGCGAGGGATTGCGTCAGGCGCTGACCGACACCGTGCCGCGGCGGCGGCGGAGCGAGGCGCCGACGAGGCCGAAGCCGACGATCAGCAGCGCCCAGGTGGCCGGTTCCGGGACCACGTTCAGGAACTCCGACTGGCGGAGGTAGAAGGGCCGGGTGGTGTCCGGACGGCGGGCGGTGATGCCATAGGTGAACCACACGGTATCGCCGTCGGCGACCAGGCCGTTGTCGAAGAACAGATAGTCGCGATCGGCCAGTTCGTCGGCGGTGACGTCGTCGAAGCGGTCGGAGCCGCGCGGACGCGCCGGCACGCCGAGCTGGGCGAAGCTCAGGCCGTCGTTGTCGACCGAGCCATATTTCTGCGCGTTCAGCAGTTCGTGGGCGAAGCTGGCCCAGTCGTGGCCGCTTTCG
>CAYYGQ010000239.1:0-3097 GCA_964471485.1 uncultured Sandaracinobacter sp.
CGCGACCAGTATCTGCTGGCGTTGCAGCGCCAGCGCGACAGCAACCTTGCGCTCGTCGAACAGATTCAGGGCATCGACCTGACCTGGGGCAGTTCGGGCGGCACGCCAACGGGTAGCGGCGGCCTCGGGCCGGGGCTGGCCGGCGCCAACCAGAACTTCCTGCTGTGATGGCGGTCCGGCCGGCGAAGTTCGGCGATATTCCGGCCATCGCCGATCTGCTGAAAGAAGCGCACGGCCGCAGCAAATATGCTTCGCTTTCGGGCTTCGACATGAAGGCGGCCAAGGGGCTGGCGATGCATGCCATCCAGCGCCACGGCCTGCTGGCGAACGGCGGCGCCTGCGCCTTCGTTGTCGATACGCCAGCAGCGATCGAGACGGCGCCCGCGCCACGGGTGCAGGGTTTTCTGCTCGGCATCGTGCAGCCGCTGTATCTGCTGGGGGATGCGCTGGAAGCGCAGGATTTGCACTTTCTCTGCGCGAACGGCGCGCCGGTCGACTTCGTGCCCGCCGCGCGCTGATCCTGATCGCGCGCGCGTAATTGTGCCGGCATCACTCCTGGCGAGCGCCGTTGCGGGGATAAACCGGCGACCGCCGGATGCACCTGGCGCTGTGGGAACTTTTTCGAATAAAGGCAGAAAAAATTCCCACAGCGCCGGGGGAACGCGCGGCAGTTGTACGATTTCCTCGTACAACTCATAGGCGGTGCGCTGCGGATGATGGAACATGTACAGAACATATTGTGCCACCTTCTGTGCCGCCGCGAACCGTTGGAATATGCGCTATTTGCGCGATCTGCGCCGTAAGGCGTTGCCAAGTATTGATGTAATATCAATGTCTTAAATGGTGGTCCCGACAGGATTCGAACCTGTGGCCTACGGTTTAGGAAACCGCCGCTCTATCCGGCTGAGCTACGGGACCAGTCGCTTTTTTCAGCGACGGTCCCTGTGGCGCAAATGACGGCTTGCCGCAAGCTCGGGCATCAAGCTCAGGCATCCGCAGTCTGGCGCGGGCGGAAGGGAAGGGGCTGCACGGCGATGCCGTCGTCCAGCAGGGCAGAGACATCCTGAAGCGTCGCTTCGCCGAAAATGCCGCGTTCCTCGCCAGCCGCCGCCTTGCGGTGATGACGGCGGCGAACCTCGGTGGCGAAATCGCGGCCGACATAGTCGCAGTTCGCCTCTACCCGCCGTTGCAGTTCAGCGAGACGCGCAAGTTGCGCCTTGCGCTCGGAATCGGCGGTCTGCCGGTTGCCCTTGGCGCCGACCGCCGGCGCCATCACCGCCTTTTCGATCCGCCGCGAGGCGCAGATCGGGCATTCGACCAGGCCCTTGCCGCGCTGCGCCTCGAAGTCGGCGGCGGTGCCGAACCAGGCCTCGAACACATGGGCCTGTTCGCAGCGAAGGTCGAAGACGATCATGGCGTGGTGTCGGTCATGGCGCCGGCCATGGTGTCGGCCATGGTGCCAGAAAGGGCGGGCCTGCCGATGGCGCGGGCGTGGCGCAGGCTGGGGATGCGGGCGCGCGCTGCCTCCACTTCGGCCAGATCCAGGTCGACGATCGCGGTGCCGGCGCCCTCGCCCATGTCCAGCAGCACTTCCCCCCAGGGGTTCACCACCAGCGAGTGGCCATAGGTGGCGCGGCCATCCTCGTGCAATCCGCTTTGCGCCGCGGCGACGACGAAGCAGCCGGTTTCGATGGCGCGGGCGCGCAGCAGCACATGCCAGTGGGCCGTGCCGGTGGGAACGGTGAAAGAGGCGGGCTGGGCGATCAGTTGCGCGCCGGCGCGCGCCAGCGCGGCGTGCAGTTCGGGAAAGCGCAGGTCGTAGCAGATGGCGAGGCCAAGCCGGCCGAAGGGAAGATCGACCAGTTGCGCGCCTTCGCCGGCACGGAAGCCGGCGGATTCGCGGTAACGCTCGCCGTTCGGCAGCTCGACATCGAACAGGTGCATCTTGTCGTAGCGGGCCAGGATGCGGCCGTCGGCGCCGAGCACGAAGCTGCGGTTGGACAATCGTTCGCTGTCGGCCGTGCGGATGGCCAGCGAGCCAACGGCGACCACCACCCGGCCATCGGCGGCGGCGCGTCGCAGCGTCGCCAGCACCGGGTCTTCGGCTTCGGTGCGGGCGGCGGCGCGCAGCCGGCGGCCGTCGCGGTCGAGCAGTCCGCACATTTCCGGCAGAAACACGGCGTCCGCACCCTGTTCGGCCAGTTCGCCGATGGCCTGCGCCAGGTGCGCGGCGTTGCGTTCCGGGGAAAGGCCGGTGGTCGTCTGCGCCAGCCCGATCCGGATTCTGGCCCGGATTTTGGCCCCGGTCACGCCGCCAGCAGCGGGTCAAGCCCGCCCTTCCGGTCGAGCGCCACCAGTTCGTCCGAGCCGCCGATGTGGCGGCCATCGATGAAGATCTGCGGCACCGTCATCCAGCCGGGCGCGCGCGCCCGCATTTCGTCGCGCTTCGGGCCGCCCATGCTGATGTCATATTCGAGATAGTCGACGCCCTTGCCGCGCAGCAGCGCCTTGGCGCGCGCGCAATAGGGGCAATCGTCCTTGGTGTAGATTTCAACCCTGGCCATTCGTTTCCTGCCTTCGATCCCCCGGTAGATATGCAGCGGAATGGTCGCCCGCAACCCGCGCATAGGTAAGGACCACGATGCTGGCGGCGCCGGCGCGGCGCAGCACCCGGGCGCAGGCGGTGGCGGTCGCCCCGGTTGTCATCACATCGTCGACGAGGGTGATGTCGCGGCCGGCGATCTGCCGTGCCGCCTCGGGGCGGAGGCGGAAAGCGCCTTCGACATTGCGAAGACGCGCGGCCCGGCGAAGGCCCCGCGTCGAGGGCGTTGGTTTCACCCGTTGCAGCCAGTCGGGGGCGAGATCGGCGCCGCCGGCCCCGGCAAGGGCGCGCGCCAGCAGCAGCGCCTGGTTGTAGCCGCGCGCGGCGAGGCGCAGCCGGTGCAGCGGCACGGCAACGAGGAGGCGGCCCGGCGCGATCCACTCGGGGGCGGCGCGCGCCATGTCGCGCGCCAGCATGGCCGCCCAGCGTTCGCGGCCGTTCTTGAAGCGGATGACCAGTTGCCGCGCCGACCCATCGTAGAGGAATGGCGAGGTG
>CAYYGQ010000240.1:0-3055 GCA_964471485.1 uncultured Sandaracinobacter sp.
TGCCGTTCTCGCTGCCGGCCGAATCGAGGAATTTCGCCGTCGCGCCGCCATTCTGGGCGGCGGCCGGAACGGCGAGCGCCAGCAGGCAGCAAGCGAACAGATACGGCACTCTCATCGTCATCATCCTCTCCTTGGCATCCGGGGGGGCATCCGGGTCTGCGGCCCTTCTAGGGGAAAAGCGCCCACGCCGCCAGCGGCCTCGCCAGCCGCCCCCCGCCGGATCGTCGGCCCTGTGGCTGGCGCGCGGGCCGGAGCGGCCGCAATTCCTGCCTTATCCCCACCGATATCAGCGCGGCCGCGGGCGCTTGATCCCCGGTCGCGCCGGGCGTAGCTTCGCGGCCGACATGGGCAGGTTTTCGGGCATCAGGCCCCGAAACGACACGGCAGAACGAAACGGCAAGGGGGACAAGATGCAGGGAAGCATATGGATGAATGGGCTGGTCGCGCTTGCCCTGGTCGCCGGCGCGCCGGTGGCGGCAAGCGCCCAGTCGCGCACCGGCGCGCTGAAAACCCAGTCCATCGCCGGCGTCGAATCGCGGGCCAAGCAGGCGCAGGTCATCAACGACATGCTGTTCAGCTTTGCCGAACTCGGCCTCCACGAAGAGGAGACCGCCCGCTATCTGACCGACCTGCTGGAAAAGGAGGGCTTCACCGTCGAACGTGGCGTTTCGGGCCTGCCGACCGGCTGGGTGGCGCGCTGGACGAATGGCAGCGGCGGCCCGGTGATCGGCGTCGGCAGCGACATCGACGGCATCCCCAAGGCATCGCAGAAGCCGGGCATCCCCTGGCACGAGCCGATGGTGCCGGGCGGCCCCGGCCATGGCGAGGGCCACAACAGCGGCCAGGCGGTGAACATCGTCGCCGCCCTTGCCGTCAAGGAACTGATGCAGAAGAACAATATTCCTGGCACCCTGGTGCTGTGGCCGGGCGTCGCCGAGGAACTGCTGGCCGGCAAGGCCTATTTCGTTCGCGACGGCGTGTTCAAGGATGTGGACGCGGTGCTGTTCACCCATGTGAGTTCCACGCTTGCCACCAGCTGGGGGCGGCGCGGCGGCACCGGGCTGGTGTCGGTCGAATATGTGTTTTCCGGGGAAAGCGCCCACTCGGCCGGCGCCCCCTGGCGCGGCAAATCGGCCCTCGACGGCGTCATGCTGATGGGCAGCGGATGGGATATGCGGCGCGAGCATCTCCGCCCCGAACAGCGTTCGCATTATGTGATTCCCGATGGCGGCGACCAGCCGAACGTGGTGCCGTCGCGCGCCTCCATCTGGTTCTATTTCCGCGAGATGGATTTCGACAGCATCAAGCGCAACTGGGACATCGGCAACAGGATCGGCGACGCCGCCGCCGCCATGACCGACACCAGCGTCGCCCGCCGCACCCTTGGAACGGCCGCCCCCGGCCATTTCAACAAACCGATCGCGGAAGCCGCCTACGCCAACATCAAGGCGGTCGGCCTGCCGAAGTGGGACGCCGACGACCAGGCCTTCGCGAAGGCGGTGCAGACCAACCTCGATGCAACAGTGAAGGACGGCCTTGCCACCGAAATCGCCGAAATGAACCCGCCTCCGGCCAACCCGCCAAGCGGCGGCTCGGACGATATCGGCGACGTGTCGTGGGTGGTGCCGACCATCACCATCAACTATCCGTCGAACATTCCCGGCCTCCCCGGCCACAACTGGTCGAACGCCATCGCCATGGCGACGCCCATTGCCCACAAGGGCGTGGTGGCCGGCGCCAAGGTGATGGCGATGACCATGATCGACCTTTTCACCAGGCCGCAACTGCTGAAGGACGCCCGGGCCTATTTCACCGACGTGCAGACCAAGGACCAGCAATATGTGCCGATGCTGACGGCGGACGACAAGCCGGCGCTGGAACTGAACGCCCTGACCATGGAGCGCTTCAAGCCCGAGCTGGCGAAATATTACTACCAGCCCGACCGCTACGGCAGCTATCTGGAGCAGCTTGGCGTGCAATGGCCGACGCTTTCGAAGTGAGGATGGGCGAAGCAGGAACGGGCGTTTTTCCGTGACCGAGCCGTTGCAGAATCCCGCTCTGGAGAATCTCGCCCTGGTCCGCCGGCGCATCGGGGCGGCGGCGCTTCGCTCCGGGCGGCCGGCAGAGGCGGTGCGTCTGCTGCTGGTGACGAAAACCGTGCCGGCCGAGCGGCTGGTTGCGGTTGCCCGTTCCGGGATGCGCGACTTCGGCGAAAACAAGGTGCAGGAAGGCTTGCGGAAGTCCGAGGCGCTGGCCGGCGAGGAAATCCGCTGGTCGATGATCGGCCATCTGCAAACCAACAAGGCGAAGGACGTGCTGCGCTTTGCATCGGACGTGCAGTCGCTCGACCGGCTGCCGCTGGCCGAAGCGCTCGACCGGCGGTTGCAGCGCGAGGGGCGCGCGCTCGACGTGCTGGTGCAGGTGAACACGTCGGCCGAAGACAGCAAGTTCGGCCTTGCCCCGGAAGACGTGGCCGCCTTCCTGAAGCAGTTGCCGGCCTTTTCCTCGCTTCGCCCCAGAGGCTTCATGACGCTGGCCACCTTCACCCCCGACGAGGCCGAGGTGCGCCGCTGTTTTCGCACCTTGCGCGAACTCCGCGACCGGGCGCGGAACGACGCGCCGCAGGCGCAGGCGCTTGCCGAACTCTCCATGGGCATGTCGGGCGATTTCGAATGGGCGATCGAGGAAGGGGCGACCATCGTCCGCGTCGGCCAGGCGGTGTTCGGGCCGCGGCCTAGGCCCGATTCCTTCTACTGGCCGGGCGCCGCCGGCACCCACTAAAGCATGTTCCGTTCGGATGGACGCATCGGAACGGGGCACCCGGGCGGAAAGCAGGAAGACAGGACGGCCGCTTTGATGCCGTCAAATCGCGGCTCGCTTTGGCACGGCGGCCCTGCCGCGTCGCCCACGCCGCTGCCGGCGGGCCGGCGGGGAAGGGCTGGCCGTCAGTCGCGCGCCCTGTCGGCGGCGGGCGGCGCCACCCCGCCTGGCGCCGGCCCGCCCGTCGCTACCCCATCGGCCAGCAAGGGCAGGGTTCCGGCGTTGGGCCAGTCGA
>CAYYGQ010000241.1:0-3052 GCA_964471485.1 uncultured Sandaracinobacter sp.
GGGCGCCGCCGCCGGTCAGCACGATGCCCTGGTCGACGATGTCGGCGGCCAGTTCCGGCGCAGTGTTTTCCAGCGCCAGCCGCACCGAACCAATGATCTGCGACACCGGCTCGGCCATGGCGTCCGCCACCTGCGCCTGATCGATGGTGAGTTCCTTGGGCACGCCATTGACCAGATCGCGGCCCTTCACTTCGATGGAGGCGCCGACGCCATCGGCGGGCGGAATGGCAGTGCCGACTTCCTTCTTGATCCGTTCCGCCGTGGCGTCGCCGATCAGCAGATTATGGTTGCGGCGGACATAGTTGATGATGGCATCATCCATCTTGTCGCCGCCGACGCGCACGCTGGTGGTATAGGCCAGACCGCGCAGCGACAGCACCGCCACTTCGGTGGTGCCGCCGCCGATATCGACCACCATCGAGCCGATCGGTTCGGTGACCGGCATGCCGGCGCCGATGGCCGCGGCCATCGGCTCCAGAATCAGGTTCACTTCGGATGCACCGGCGTTGCTGGCGGCGTCGCGGATGGCGCGGCGTTCCACCGGCGTCGATCCCGACGGCACGCAGATGACGATTTCCGGCCAGCTCGGCAGCCGGCTCTGGCCGTGGACGCGGGAAATGAAATATTTGATCATTTCCTCGGCAACTTCGATGTCGGCTATGACACCGTCGCGCAAGGGGCGGATGGCTTCGACATTGCCCGGCGTCTTGCCCATCATCAGCTTGGCGTCATTGCCAACGGCCTTGACCTGACGCCGGCCGTTCACGGTTTCGAGTGCGACGACGGAGGGCTCATCCAGCACGATGCCGCGGCCGCGCGCGTAAACCAGCGTGTTGGCGGTGCCGAGATCAATGGCCATGTCCTGGCTCAGGAAACCGAAAATGCGACTGAAGAAGTTCACGGGCAGGGTCTGACCTTGGCTGGGCCGGGCCGCAGTGGAATTGCGCACCAGCGAATCGGGACATTCTGTCGAAACGGCCTTTTTCGGCATTCATTAACCATAAGCAACCCCCGCCGCGCCGATTCCTGAACACCGGCGCGCAAAACACCTGTCTGGCACATGCGGGCCGGCTGGAATGGGCCGGTTTGACGGGCGCCACCGCAAATTTGCACATGCCGGCCGCAACACCGAGGATCGGGGCCAAAGATCGGGCAGGCAAGGATCTTGCCGACAGGCCATGTTCGAACAGTGCCTCCGCGATTACGCGCTTGTGCGCAGGCGTGCAAGAGGGGCTTGCACCGGCCGGGCCGGGATGCGAGACAGGAGCGACGCCATGTCCATTCGCCGCCTGCCCAATCATCTGGTCGATCGCATTGCCGCCGGCGAAGTCGTCGAGCGGCCGGCAAGCGTGGTGAAGGAACTGGTGGAAAACAGCCTCGATGCGCAGGCAAAGCGCATCGAAGTGCGCCTGTCGGGCGCGGCCGGCCGACAGCTGCAGGTGCTGGACGATGGCTTTGGCATGACGCCCGCCGACATGCGCCTGGCGATCGAGCGCCATGCCACCTCCAAACTGGACAGTGACGATCTGCTCGCCATCCACAGCTTTGGCTTTCGTGGCGAAGCGCTGCCGGCCATTGCCTCGGTGTCGCGGTTTCGCCTCGAAAGCCGGCCCGATGGGGCGCAATCCGGCTGGGGGCTGATGCTCGATGGCGGCGAACTTGTCTTCGATGGTCCCGCCGGCCTGCCGCCGGGCACGCGGGTGACGGTCGACGATCTGTTCGCGCGGGTGCCGGCGCGGGCGAAATTCCTGAAAAGCGCGCGCACCGAAGTGCAGGCGGTCGCCGATGTCGTGCGCCGGCTGGCGATGGCGCATCCCGGCGTCGGTTTCCGCCTGCTGGTCGATGATCGCCGTGTCATAGATGTGCCGGCCGAAGCCGCAGCCGGGGTGGCCGGGCTGGCCGATCGCGTGCGGCGTTTGCTGCCCGGTGGCGCCGACACCGTGGCGGTGGATTTTCAGCGCGCCGATCTGGTGATCGGCGGCCTCGCCGGCCTGCCGGCGGCCAGCCGTTCGACGGCACAGCAGCAATATCTTTTCGTGAACGGCCGGCCCGTGCGCGACCGGCAACTGGTCGGCGCCTTGCGCGGTGCCTATGCCGGGCGGCTGCCGGCCGGCCGCCACGCGCTGGCGGCATTGTTCGTTGAACTGCCGGTGCAGGATGTCGATGTCAATGTGCACCCGGCCAAGGCGGAAGTGCGTTTTCGCGAGCCGGCGCGTATTCGTGGCAGCCTGATTACCGCCGTTCGCGAGGCTCTGGCCGCCGCCGGCGTGCAGCCAGTGGCGGCGGCTTCGCTGTCGCTGGCCGAAGCTTTGCAGCGGCAGGCCGCTACCGAATCCGGCCCTGCGGCGCCAGCAGCGGCGCAGGCGCCGCTGCCTGCTGTCGCGCTATCGCCACAGGTAGTGCCGCAGCAACCGCAACAGGGGCATTTTCACGCCGCTGAACCAATGGCTGACTGGACTCCGGACTGGGCTGTGCAGGGCCGGCCGGCGGATGCGCCGCTGCTGGCGCCGCCCGCGCCGGCCCCCGCCCCCGCACCCGGCGGCGAATACCCGCTCGGGCTGGCGCGCGGGCAGGTCGCCAACACTTATATCGTCGCCGAAACCGCCGATGCGCTGGTGCTGGTCGACCAGCATGCCGCACATGAACGGCTGGTGCTGGAAGCCATGCGCGGCCGCGCCGGCGATCGGCCATTGGCGCAGGCGCTGCTGGTGCCGGTCGATGTGACCTTGGATGCCATGGCCTGCGACCAGATCGACGCAGCGCGCGAACTGCTGGCGGAACTCGGGCTTGAACTCGAACGCTTCGGCCCGGACAGCATGCTGGTGCGCAGCGTGCCGGCCGCACTGGGCCAGCCGGATCTGACGGCGCTGCTGCGCGACATCGCCGATGATCTGGCCGAAACCGAACGCCCCGACAGCCTGACCGACGCGCTGGAGCATTTGGCGGCCACACTCGCCTGAAAGTCACGCGTGGGAAGCTTGCGCACCAAATTCACGGCGCCCGAGGGCTCACCAACACCATTCAACAGACCACTGGCGCCACGCACCACTTC
>CAYYGQ010000242.1:0-3038 GCA_964471485.1 uncultured Sandaracinobacter sp.
TCGCACACCTACAGCTTCTGGAACAGAGAAGGCGAACGTTTCTGGGTGAAGATGCACTTCAGAACGAAGCAGGGCATCAAGAACCTCACCGACGCCGAGGCGGAAGCATTGGTCGGCCGCGACCGCGAAAGCAGCCAGCGCGACCTTTTTGATGCCATCGCCCGCGGCGACTTCCCCAAATGGACCATGTTCGTGCAGGTGATGCCCGAGGCCGAGGCCGAAAAAACCCCCTACCACCCGTTCGACCTGACCAAGGTGTGGCCGCACGGCGACTATCCGCTGATCGAGGTGGGCGAGTTCGAACTGAACCGCAACCCGGAGAATTTCTTCCAGGATGTCGAGCAGAGCGCCTTTTCGCCAAGCAATCTGGTGCCCGGAATCGGCGTTTCGCCAGACCGCATGCTGCAGGCCAGATTGTTCAACTACCCGGACGCGCAGCGCTATCGCCTCGGCGCCAACTACCAGCAGATTCCGGTGAACAAGGCGCGCTGCCCGGTGACAAGCAACCACCGCGACGGCCCCGGCCGGGTGGACGGCAATTATGGCGGCCTGCCGCATTACGAACCGAACAGCTTCGGCCAGTGGCAGGGCCAGCCCGAATATGCCGAACCGCCGCTGACCATCGACGGCAGCGCCCAGCACTGGAGCTTCCACGCCGACGACCATAATTATTTCGAGCAGCCGGGCAATCTGTTCCGGCTGATGAACGCCGAACAGCAGCAGGCGCTGTTCGACAACACCGCCCGCGCCATGGGCGATGCGCCGGAATTCGTGAAGTTCCGCCACATCCGCAACTGCAACGCCGCCGATCCGGCCTATGCGGCGGGCGTGGCCAAGGCGCTGGGCCTCGATCTCGCTCGGGCGCTGGCCTCGCGGGCGGACGACCCGATGCACGGCAGCCCGCTGGTGGCGCTGCCGGCCTGACCCGGCCGGCGGGCCGGCAGGCCGGCCGGCGCGCCAATCGGGCGATCAAGCGCGCGCTCGCGGCAACGCCTTGCCGCGAGCGCGCCCATCATCCGCGAAAATATTTCGGATTGATCTGGTAGCGGCCCAGCTTGTCGTAGAGCGTCTTTCGCGGCAGTTCGAGCAGCTCCATGGTGCGGGGAATATCGCCCCTGGTCAGCCGCAGCGCATCGCGCAGGATCGAGCGCTCGAACTGCTCCATGCGCTTCACCAGCGAACGCGGCGCCTCGCCGCTGTCGGCATCGGCCGCCTGGCTGATGCCGAGCACGGCCTCGAAGGCGAAATTGCGAAGTTCGCGCACATTCCCCGGCCATGAATGGTTGAGAAGATGCCGGCGCACGGCGTCGTTCATGGCGTAATGCTCCGTGCCCATCTTTTCCTTCGCCGTTTCGACGAAATAGGAAAAAAGCTGCGGAATGTCGGCGCGATGCTCGCGCAGCGGCGGCAGGCGCAGCCGCACCATGCTCAGCCGATAATAGAGATCCTTGCGGAACTCGCCGGCCTCGCTCAACCGGGCGAGGTCGCGCTTCGACGACGCAATGATCCTGAGGTCGACCGCGCGCGGTTCGGACGAGCCGGCCCGCGTGATCTCGCGTTCCTCGATGACGCGCAGCAGGCTTGCCTGCACCGCCGGGCTGGAGCCGTCGATTTCATCGAGAAACAGCGTGCCGGAACTGGACGCCTCGATGCGCCCGATCACTTCCTTGCGGTCGTTGGGCAGGGTGCCGAACGCCCGGCCGAACAATTCCAGTTCGGCGACATGGTCGAGGATGGCGGCGCAATTGACGGCGACGAACGGCCGGCCGCGCCGCCGGCTCTGGCGGTGCAGCATGTGGGCGATCAGTTCCTTGCCGGTGCCGGTTTCACCTTCCACCAGCACGTCGATATCGGCCCGCGCGAACTGGGCGATGGTTTCGCGCAATTCCACCATGCGTGGGCTGTCGCCGATCAGCGGGCTGTCGCCGCCGCCGATGGCGGCGCGCAGCGCCCGATTGTCCAGCACCAGCCGCCGCTTCTCCTGGGCGTTGCGAATGGCCGCCACCAGTTCCTCGGCGACGAACGGCTTGGTCTGGAAATCGAAGGCGCCGTCGTGCAGGGCCCGCACCGCGATCGGCACATCGGCATGGCCGGTGATGAAGATGACCGGAATCCCGGCGTCGATTTCCTTGATGCGGTCGAAAAACTCCAAGCCGTCCATCTTCGGCATGCGCAGATCGGTGACCACCACGCCGTCGAACTCGCGGTTGATGGTTCTGAGCGCGCCCTGCGCGTCCGGGAAAGCGCGCACATCGATTCCGGCCAGCCCCAGCGACTGGGCGCCCGCTTCCCGCAATTGCTGGTCGTCGTCGACCAGGATCGCCAACTGGTTGTCATGGGGAAAGATCATGCCGGTCTCAGCTTCAGCTCGAAGGTGGTGCCATGCCGCGTCGTTTCGGCCAGAACAAGGTCGCCGCCGAACTCCCGGGCGATGTCGCGCGCCAGGCCAAGGCCAAGGCCAAGGCCGTCCGGGCGGCCGGTGACGAAGGGGGTGAACAGTTCGTCGACCAGTTCCTCGGCCACGCCGGGGCCGTTGTCGGCCACCAGCAGCAGCACCTCGCTCGGCCAGCAGGACACGGCAATGGTGAGGCGCGGCTCCGGGGTGTGCTGAAGCGCGTCGAGCGCGTTCTGGATCAGGTTCACCAGGATCTGCTCCAACTGGATGCGGCCGGCGATGACGCGGATCGGCTGTTCGCAGCCTTCGCATTCGAAGGCCACCCCGGACGAGCGCAGGCGGTCGCGAGTCAGCAGCAACGCCCCGTCGATCGCCGCCCGCACCTCGACCGCTTCGGCGTCTTTCCTGACGCGCCTGGCAAAGCCGCGCAACTGCCCGGTGATGGCGCCGATTCGCACCGTCAGGTCGGCGATGGTGGACAGATTCGCCCGCGCCCCGTCCACGCTGCCACGCGAGAGGAAGGTCTGGGCGTTGTCGGCGAAGGTGCGGATGGCGGCGACCGGCCGGTTGATCTCGTGCGCGACGCTGGCGGCGATCTGGCCGCTATAGCCCAGCCGGCTGGCCTGCGCGCGCTCCTCCCGCG
>CAYYGQ010000243.1:0-3021 GCA_964471485.1 uncultured Sandaracinobacter sp.
GCAGCAGCACCATCCCCAGCGTCCCGGCGTCGAGCGGCACTCCGAAGGCTTGCAGGCTGAACACCGCCAGCAGGCCGACATACATGGCGGTGCCGTCCTTGCCGATGCCGGCGCCGAGCGGCAGCACCGTCGAATAGATGGGGCGGGCAATGCCGAGGTTGCGGCCGGCGACCGTCATGGCGACCGGAAGGGTGGCCGACGACGAGGCGGTGGAAAAGGCCACGGCCAGCGCATCGACGATGCCACGGAAGAAGGGCCGCACCGGCAGCCGCGCCAGCAGCCGCAGCAACAGGCTGTGCACCACCAGCATCTGCAACAGCGAGCCGATCAGCACCGCCAGCGCCAGCCAGCCGATGTTGACGAAAACGGCGGCGCCGTTCGCCGCCACCGCATTGGCGATGAGCGCGAAGACGCCGATCGGCGTCGCCTCCATCACCAGGCCGACGATCTTCAGCAGCACGGCCGACAGCGACTGCAACAGGGTTGCGAAGGGCTTCCCGGCATCCCCCGTCAGCACGGTGCCGACGCCCATCAGGATGGCGACGAAGATCAGCGCCAGCATGTCGCCTTTCGCCAGCGCCTCGGTAATATTGACCGGGACGATCCCGACCAGCTGGTCGTAGAGCGGCACCGGCGCGCCGAGCGCCTGCGCCGTCGCGCCGCCAAGCGGCGCGCCCACGCCCGGTTCGATCAGAATCGCCACCGCCATGCCGATCGAGACGGCAATCGCCGTCGTCAGCGCGAACAGGCCGATGGTGCGGCCGCCGAGCGGCCCGAGCCGCTTCGGATCGGCGAGCGAGGTGATGCCGGCGGCGATGGTGACCAGCACGATCGGCGCCACCAGCATGCGGATGGCGCGCACGAACAGATCGCCGAAAATGGCGACAGAAGGCGCCGCCGCCGGCCACAGCAGCGCCAGCAGCAGCCCGAGACCAAGCCCCCACAGCACCCGCTTCCACAGCGGAATGGCGAACCAGCGCTTCATCGGCGTCGTCTGTCCGCTGCTCGAGGAACATTTTCTGCGGCCATGGCCGGCAGCTTAGGGGCAAGGGCGCGGCCCGGCCGCATAGCGAATGGGCCGTGGGCCATAACCGCGCCCTATATGCCGTCGATCACCTGCGCCACCTGCTGCAGGAAGCTGCCGGCCAGCGTGCCCGGCGGCCGGGCGCGCAGATACATGGCATGAAGGTCGAAGGTCAGCGGCGGCTTCAGCGGCCGCCAGGCAAGCCCCGGAACCAGCGCCGCCTGCGCGGTGAAGCTGTCGACGATGGTAAGGCCGACCCCGGCCTGCGCCAGCGCCGTGGCGATATAGAAGGTGCGGGTGGAGATGGCATCGTCGAACGCCAGGCCGAGGCGCCGCTGTTCCTCGACGAGGACGCGCCCGATCGGCCCGCTGGCGGCGATGCTGATAAAGCGGTGGCCGCGCAGATCGGCCAGGGCTAGGCGCGGCGGCGCCTCGGGGAAATCGGCTTCCCGAAACAGCACCACCAGTTCGCCCTCGCCGAGCCAGCGGCTGTCGATCGGCGCGTTCTGCGGCACCTCGGTGGCGATGACGATGTCGGTTTCGCGCTCGTGCAGTTTCTGGGCGAGATTGTCGTGGTGGACGGTTTGCAGATCGAAGCAGACGTCGGCGTGGTTTTCGAGAAAGCGCGCCACCGCCTCGGGAAGAACGCCAAGGGCAAGCGACGGCAGCGCCGAAACGCGAAGCACGGCGCCGCGGTTGCGCCGCAGGTTGCGCGCCTGGTCGCCAAGCTCGCGGATACGCACCTGAATCTCGTTGACGTTGCCGAACAACAGATGCGCGTTGTCGGTGGGGACGAGGCGGCCGCCGGCGCGTTCGAACAGCGGGAACCCGAGGGTGGACTCGGCGTGATGCAGGGTTTTCGACACCGAGGGCTGGGAAATGTTCAGCGCCCGCGCGGCGGCGCTTACCGAACCGTTCGCATAGACGGCGTGGAAAATCTCGATATGGCGCAGCTTCACCGCGCCATGCTGGCCCAGCCGCCCCTCCATGACAAGCCTCCATGACAAGCATGATTCAGGCGGCCGGCCAGTCTTCGGCGGCTATAGCCGGAACCGCACCCCGGCCCGGTATCTGCGCCCGAGAAGATCATAGAGGCCCTGGTTGGTGGCCGGCGTCGCATAGGCGCTGCCGGCCGGGCCGGGCGCCACCACCGGCGGATCCTTGTTCAGCAGATTGGACACGTTCAGGAAGAACTCCATCTGCGGGCCGCCGGTATCGACGTTGAAGGTGATGGCCGAATCCACATAGAAGGCGCCGCCGACATGGTTGTTGTCGATGGTGCGGTTGGTGACGGTCGAGACCGGGCAGCCGGTGGTGCATTCGATGAAGCTGTTGCTGTAGGTGCCGGCGCTGATGCCGCGGCCGGTCAGGCTGAAGGTTACCCGGTCGGTCGCATAGCTGCCCTGTAGGCGATAGAGCCATTTCGGCGGGCCGGAAGTGGCGTTTTCGCCGGCGGTATCGGTGGCGGCGCTGATGCCGTTGTCGAAATAATTCTTCAGATAGCGGGTCGCCATGGCGCGGAACGTCAGCGAGCCGGCGCCGAGCGACGCCCGGTAGGAGCCTTCGAGGTCGACCCCCTTGGCGCGCCGCCGGGCGAAGTTGAACGGGCTTTCGAACACCTGGAGATTGTTGTTGTAGATGTTGGGGCCGCGCACCACCGCCGCGCAGAATTCCTGCACGCCCTCGGCGCAGCGGTCGACGATCACCTGAGCGTCGACCGAACCGATCGAATTGTCGATCTTGATGTCGTAATAATCGACCGAAAGCCCGAAGCCCGGCAGGAAGCGCGGCTGCACCACCACGCCCGCCCCCCACTGGTCGGCGATTTCCGGCTTCAGCGCCAGGTTGCCGGTGGCGGTGCCGGCGAACTGCACCGACTGGTTGTTCTGCGTCGGGTCGATCAGCACGTTGATGCGCGTATAGCCGGCCTGGAACAGCTCGCTCAGATTGGGGGCGCGGATGTCGCGCGAACGGCTGGCGCGAAAGCGGATGTCGGA
>CAYYGQ010000244.1:0-2964 GCA_964471485.1 uncultured Sandaracinobacter sp.
CCATGCTGTTCGTCTCGGGGCTGATGGGGCCGTATATGGCGCCGATCCCGGTCAATGCGTCGGCGGCCATGCTGTTTTCCTTTTTCGTGGCCGTCGTCATCGCCCCGTGGCTGATGATGCGCTTCGCCCGGAAAACGCCTGGCGGCGGCCACGACGACAGAGGCGGGCGCCTCGGCCGCCTCTATGCGAAAATCGCCCACCCCATCATCAACAGCCGGCGTTCGGCGCGGAATTTCCTCATCGCCGTCGGCGTCGCCACCCTTGTCGCCTGCTCGATGTTCTATTTCAAAGCCGTCACGGTGAAGCTGCTGCCGTTCGACAACAAGTCGGAAATCCAGCTGGTGCTCGACATGCCGGAAGGCACCAGCCTTGAGGAAACCGCGCGCACCCTGGACGAGGCGGCAAGGGTGGCGCAGCAGATGCCGGAGACGCTGGCGACGGAACGCTATGCCGGCACGTCCGCGCCCTTTAATTTCAACGGCCTCGTTCGCCATTATTTCCTGCGCAGCCAGCCGGACATGGGCGACATCATGCTGACGCTTGTCCCGAAGGGCGAGCGCCGCCGTTCCAGCCACGCCGTCGCCCTTGATCTCCGCCAGCGGCTTTCGGCGCTGCCGCTGCCCGAGGGCGCATCGCTGAAGGTGGTGGAAACGCCGCCCGGCCCGCCGGTGCTGGCGACGCTGCTGGCGGAAATCTATGGGCCGGATGCGGAAACGCGGCGGAAAACCGCGCTGGTGGTGGAAGAACTGTTCCGCTCGGTTCCCTATATCGTCGACACCGACAACAGCTTCCGCGCCCCCCGGCCAAGGCTCCGCCTGCGGGCGATGCGCGACCGGCTCGACCATTATGGCCTGTCGGAAGCCGACGTGCAGGGCTCGCTCGACCTGCTGCTGAACGGGGCGACGCTTGGTTACGTGCCACGGGGCGACGAGCGCCCGCCCCTGCCGATCACCCTGGCGCTGCCGCAATCGCAACGCACCTGGACCGGCGCGCTGGCCGCCACCCCGGTGGCGGCCACGGCGACCGGCGCGCTGCTGCCGCTCGGCGAACTGGTGGAGGGCAGGCCCGAGTTCGGCAGCCACCGCATCTTCCGCCGCGACGGCCGCTTCGCCGACATGGTGCTGGCCGATCTCGCCGGCCAATATGAAGCGCCCATCTACGGCATGTTGGCGGTGAACCGCGCCATCGAGCAATTCGACTGGCAGGCGGCCGGGCTTGAACAGCCGATGGTGCGCCTGAACGGCCAGCCCGACCACGAAAGCCGCCCGACGCTGCTTTGGGACGGCGAGTGGGAAATCACCTGGGTAACGTTCCGCGACATGGGCGCGGCCTTTATGGTCGCGCTCCTCGGCATCTACATATTGGTGGTGGCGCAGTTCAAAAGCTTCCGGCTGCCCCTCGTCGTCCTGACGCCGGTGCCGCTGACGCTGGTTGGAATCGTGTTCGGCCACATGCTGTTCCGCGCCCCCTTCACGGCGACGTCGATGATCGGCTTCATCGCGCTGTCGGGCATCATCGTGCGGAATTCCATCCTGCTGGTGGATTTCATCCGCCACCACGCCGCCCCCGGCCGCCCCTTGCGCGAAACCCTGCTCGAAGCCGGCGCCATCCGCTTCAAGCCGATCCTGTTGACGGCGCTCGCCGCCATGATCGGCGCCGCCGTCATCCTCACCGACCCCATCTTCCAGGGCCTCGCCATCTCGCTATTGTTCGGCCTCGCTTCCTCCACCCTGCTGACGGTGCTGGTGATCCCGGCCATCTACATCGTGCTGAGGGATGACGGGCGGCCGATCGCGGGGTAATCCTTGTCCCGTCGCCGGCGAAGATCGAACGGCCGGGCGACAGCGGACAGGCACAAGGGACAGACGATGCAGACATGGAAACCATTGCCACCCGGTCGCCGGCGGCAACGCCGGCTTGTGGCCGCGCTGATGCTCGCCAGCATCACGCTCGCTGCCGTCCAGCCGGGCACGGGCGGCCGGGCGGCGCCGCTTGCGGAGGGCGGGGCAGCGGCGGCGGACGACTGGATCTATTATGGCGGCTCTGTCGAAGAGACCCATTTCAGCGCCCTTGCCGACATTCACTCCAGCAACGTCGCCGATCTGAACCTTGCCTGGTTCTACGATCTCGACCCGGTTCCAAGCGTCAACAGCGCGCCGCTGGCCGTCGACGGCGTGCTCTATTTCGCGGTCGGTTTCTCGGTGGTGCACGCCATGGACGCGGCAACGGGCAGGCTGCTGTGGAAATACGACCCGGACGTGCCCGCCCATGCCGGATCGAAGCTGCGGACCGGCTGGGGCGTGCGCGGCATCGCCTACCGCGACGGCCGCATCTTCACCGGCACGCTCGACGGCAGGCTCATCGCCCTCGATGCCAGGACCGGGCAACCGCTCTGGAGCGCGGACACCACCGAACCGGACGACGCGCGCTACATCTCCGGGCCGCCCTATGTCTTCAACGACAGCGTCGTCATCGGCCATGGCGGCGCCGACTATGGCGCCAACCGCGGCTATTTGACGGCCTATGACGTTCGCACCGGCCGCCAGAAGTGGCGCTTCTATACCGTGCCGGGCGACCCCGCCAAAGGCTTCGAGGACGCCGCCATGGCGATGGCGGCGAAGACGTGGACGGGCCAATGGTGGAGGCACGGCGGCGGCAGCACGGTCTGGCATGCCATGGCCTATGATCCGCAGTTCAACCGCATCTACATCGGCACCGGCAACGGCGCGCCGTGGAACCGCCGCATCCGCAGTCCGGGCGGCGGCGACAATCTCTTTCTCTCCTCGATCGTCGCGCTCGACGCCGACACCGGCGCCTATGTCTGGCATTACCAGACCACGCCGGGCGAGACATGGGATTTCACCAGCACCATGGACATCGAGCTGGCGACGCTGGACATCGGCGGCCGCGCCACCCCGGTCATCCTCCATGCCCCCAAGAACGGCTTTTTCTACGTGCTCGACC
>CAYYGQ010000245.1:0-2944 GCA_964471485.1 uncultured Sandaracinobacter sp.
ATGCCCGCGAGGCGGCGGCGCTTCGGATCCCGGCCCTGGCGCTGTTCCCCAACCCCCCGGCGGGCAAGCGCAGCGACGGCGGCGAGGAGGCATTGAACTCCGACAATCTGGTCTGCCGGGCGCTTCGCGCCATCCGCGACAGCGGCACCGACATCGGCCTCGTCGCCGATGTGGCGCTCGATCCCTACACCAGCCACGGCCACGACGGCCTGATCGACGACGAAGGCCGCATCCTGAATGACCCGACGCTCGACGTGCTGGTGGGGCAGGCGCTCAACCAGGCGCGCGCCGGCGCCAGCATCATCGCCCCGTCCGACATGATGGACGGCCGCGTCGGCGTCATCCGCCGGGCGCTCGAAAGCGAGGGCTTCCAGGACACCCAGATCATGGCCTACAGCGCCAAATACGCCAGCGGCTTCTACGGCCCGTTCCGCGACGCCGTCGGCGCCGGCGGCTATCTGAAGGGCGACAAGAAAACCTACCAGATGGACCCGAAGAACGCCCGCGAGGCGCTTCGCGAAGTCGCGCTCGACATCGCCGAGGGCGCCGACAGCGTCATGGTGAAGCCCGGCCTTCCCTATCTCGACATCGTGCAGCGGGTGGCGGCGCGCTTCGACGTGCCGGTGTTCGCCTATTGCGTGTCGGGGGAATATGCCATGGTCGAGGCCGGGGTCGCCGCCGGCATGCTCGACCGCGACCGCGTGGTGCTGGAACTGCTGACGGCGTTCCGAAGGGCCGGCGCCGCCGGCATCCTCAGCTACCACGCGCCGCTGGCCGCCCGGCTGCTGAACGCATGACCGACTTTTCCCGGCTGCTGGCCGCCGACCGCGGCGAGGCGGCAACGCCCGTCCACCTGCTGCCGGCCGCCGGCTTCGACGCCTTCCGCAAAACCCTGCCGGAAGCGGCGCGCACGCTGATGGCGGCCGCCGACTTCCGCGCCCAGAGCGACCGGGCGGTGTTTCTGCCGGCGGCGGACGGCCGCTCCTTTCTCGCCGTCGTCGGCCTTGGCGACCAGCCGGCCGGGCGCTGGGCGCTCGCCGCCGCCATCCCCGCCCTTGCCGAGGGCCGCTATCGCCTTGCCGACCCCGGCCCGCCCGAAGAGCTGCTGCACGGCTGGCTGCTGGCGCAGCACCGCTTCGACCGCTACCGGAAAAGCGCCGATCCGCGCGGCGCCCGCACCCTGCTGCTGGCCGATCCGGCGCGGATCCCGGCCGCCATCGCCGAGGCGGAAGCCGCCGCCCTTGCCCGCGACCTCATCGACACCCCGGCCGAAGACATGGGACCGGCCGAACTGGAGGCCGAAGCGCGCGCCCTGGCCGAACGCTGCGGCGGCCGCCTCGACGTGGTGCGCGGCGACGATCTGCTGGCGGCCAATTATCCGGCCATCCACGCCGTCGGCCGCGCCTCGCCGCGAAGCCCCCGCCTCCTTGCCATGGACTGGGGCGACGCTTCGCATCCGCTGGTGGCGATCGTCGGCAAGGGGGTGTGCTTCGACACCGGCGGCCTCGATCTGAAGCCGTCGTCCGGAATGCGGCTGATGAAGAAGGACATGGGCGGCGCCGCCCACGCCATTGCTCTTGCCCGGCTGCTGATCGGGCGGAACACGCCGGTCCGCATCCGCCTCGTTGTCGCCGCCGTCGACAATGCCGTCTCGGGCGGCGCCCTTCGCCCCGGCGATGTCATCGCCACCCGGAAGGGCCTCTCCGTCGAAGTCGGCAACACCGACGCCGAAGGGCGCCTCATCCTCGCCGATGCCCTCGTAAAGGCCGCCGAGGCCGATCCCGCCCTCATCGTCGATTTCGCCACCTTGACTGGTGCTGCGCGGGTGGCGCTTGGCCCCGATCTGCCGGCGATGTTCGCCAACGACGAAGCGCTGGCGGCCGAGCTTCTCCGGGCCGGCGCCGAGGTCGACGACCCGCTGTGGCGGCTGCCGCTGCACGAACCCTATCGCCGGCTGCTGCGCTCGACCGTCGCCGACACCGGCAATGTCTCGGATGGCGGCTTCGCCGGCGCGATCCTCGCCGCGCTGTTCCTGAAGCGCTTCGTGCCCGACCACACGCCCTGGGCGCATTTCGACATCTACGGCTGGACCCCGGCCGCCCTTCCCGGCCGGCCGAAAGGCGGCGCCGCCATGGCGCTGTTCGCCGCCGCCCGCGCCATCGAACGGCGCTTTTCATGACCGTGCCACGCTACAGCCGCATTCGCGGCCCGCGCCTCGCCGCGCCCCTCGGCCCGCTCGACCCGCGCGACCATGCCTGGCGCGCCGACCTCGCCGACCTCGCCCTTCATGCCCTGGTGGCGGTGCCCAATTATATCGAGCCGCTGCCGATGGTGGCCAGCCGGCAGACGATGATGTTCGGCGACCCGCGCGGCGCCGGCGAAGCCGTCAGCGAACTGCTGCCGGGCGAAGGCTTCGCCATGCTCGATTGCGCCCACGGTTTCGCCTGGGGCTATTCGCTGGCCGACCATTATGTCGGCCATGTGGCGATGGAGGCGCTGGAAGAACCCGGCGGGGAAGCGGGGCGCCGGGTCGGCCCCGGCGACGCCCTTTTGTTCCGCCAGCCCTCGATCAAGGCCGAAGTGGCGATGACGCTTCCGGCCGGCGCCATCGTCCATCCGGGAGATGTTCATCCGGAGGACGTTCATTCTGGGGATGGGGCCGATTCGTTCGTACAATTGCAGGCCGGGCCTGGAAGCGGCCTTTACCTTCACCGCCGCCACCTGCTCGACGATACCTCTCCAGACTGGGTGGACATCGCCATGGGCTTTCTCGGCAGCCCCTATCGCTGGGGCGGCCGCAGCCGCGCCGGCATCGACTGTTCGGGGCTGGTGCAGGTGGCGCGGCAACTGGCCGGCCACCGCTGCCGCCGCGACAGCGACATGATCCTGGCCGATGCGGCAATCGCACCGACGGCGGACAGCGCCGCCCGCGGCGACCTTTGCG
>CAYYGQ010000246.1:0-2919 GCA_964471485.1 uncultured Sandaracinobacter sp.
CCGACGGCAAGACGGTGGAAGCGGAGGCGGCGCACGGCCCCGTCACCCGCCACTACCGCCAGCACCAGCAGGGCAAGGAGACCAGCACCAACCCCATCGCCTCCATCTTCGCCTGGACCGGCGGCCTGAAGCACCGCGGCAAGCTCGACGATACGCCCGAAGTGGTGAAGTTCGCCGAGACGCTGGAGCGCGTCTGCGTCGAGACCGTCGAGCAGGGAAGCATGACCAAGGACCTCGCCCTCCTCATCGGCCCGGAACAGCCGTGGCTGACGACGGAGAAATTCTTCCAGGCCATCGTCGACAATCTGGAGAAAGCCATGGCCGCCTGAGCCATCGGCCAGGGTTGAACAAACGCCCCGTGACCAGTGGTCACGGGGCGTTTTTCGTTCAGAAGCCGGCGCGGCCGTGGCGGCGCAGATAGGGCAGGCCGAACAGCAGGCCGGCGACGAAGCCGCCGACATGCGCCCAGACGGCGATGCCGCCGCTTTGGCCGGGGGTGTTGAAGGCAACCGCCGTCAGCAGTTGCAGGCCGATCCAGAACGAGGCGTAGCGAAGCGCGCGGATGGTTTCGCCGGAAAGCGCGAGGCCAAGGAAACGCCCCGGCCGCTCGCCCGATTGCGCGAACAACAGCGCATAAGTCGCGAACACCGCGGAAATGGCGCCCGAGGCGCCGATCACCGGGGCGACCGACGCCGGATGCGCCACCACCTGCAACAGGCCGCCGGCAATGCCGCCGACCAGAAACAGCAGCAGCAGCCGTGCTGGTCCCAGCAGCCATTCCACCTGCCGCCCGGCCCAGGCCAGAAACACCATGTTCATGGCCAGATGGACGAGGCCGCCGTGCAGGAACATGTGGGTGACAAGGGTGAGGGGGGCCGGAATCGAACCGGGGATGCCGATCACCTGGCCGGTGAGGCGCGCCGGCACCAGCCCGGCCGCCAGCACCATGCGCTGCCCGGCTTCCGGTCCCAGCAGCAGTTCGAGCGCCTGCACAACAACGCAGACGATCACCACCACCCGCGTGACGCGGGCGGCGGGGGGACGGAACGGCTTCACGCCCACCGGCCCGGAGACTAGCGGAACTCGATCTGGTCGATCAGGTAGCTGCGGTCGCCGGATGGCGTCACCACCTCCACCTCCTCGCCCTTCCTGTGGCCGATCAAGGCGCGCCCCACCGGCGAATTATAGCTGATGCGGCCGCGCTTGGCGTCGGCCTCCATCTCGCCGACGATCTGGTAGGTGATCGCCTTGTCCTTCTCGTCGAGCAGGCGGACGGTGGCGCCGAACACCACCTTGTCGCCGGAAAGCATGGTCGGGTCGATGACGAGGGCGCGCGCCAGCTTGTCCTCGAGGTCGGCGATCTGCCCCTCGATCTGCGCCTGCCGTTCCTTCGCCGCATGATATTCGGCGTTTTCCGAGAGGTCGCCGTGGGCACGCGCTTCCTCGATCGCCTCGACATTTTCCGGGCGCTCGACTTCCTTCAACTGCTTGAGCTGCCGAGTCAGCATCTGATGGCCCTCGGCCAGCATCGGAACCTTGTCCATCGTCGCCATGGCTTTCGCTTTCCGTAAACCTTTCGAAAGTCGCCCCCGTTGCCGGCAAACCCTCCCTTTCCGGCATTTTTCGGATCTCGAAAAAGTCCGGCCGAAAACGGGATCGACTTGCGGCAAGAACGATGATTCTAGGGATGCCGCGCCCTTTGTGCAAGGGCGCGGCCTCGGCAGGGCCAAAAACCGCACCGGACCGGCGCTATCGGCCGGCGCAATCGGCCGATGCGACCAGGCCGGTGCGATCAGGCCGATGCCGTCAGGCCGATGCGATCAGGCGGTGTGGCGCGCTTGCAGGGTCGTCACCTCCATCGGCCGCGCCTTCAGCGCCGCGATCGCCTTCGTCGCCGCCGTGGCGGCGGCGGCCGTGGTGAAGATCGGCACATGGCGGCCCCAGGAAGCCATGCGGATGGTTTCCGAGTCCTTCAGGCTCTGCACCCCTTCGGTGGTGTTGCAGACCATGGCGATGGTGCCGTCCATCACGGCGTCGACGATGTGCGGCCGCCCTTCCAGCACCTTGTTGACGACGGCGACCGACACGCCCTGTTCGCCAAGCCATTTCGCCGTGCCGCGCGTCGCCACCAGTTCGAAGCCCATGGCGGCAAGCCCCCGCGCCGCCTCCAGGATGTGCGGCTTGTCGCTGTCCTTCACCGACAGGAACACCCGCCCCTCCATCGGCAGCACGGTGCCGGCCGCCAGCTGGCTTTTGGCGAAGGCCATGTCGAAATCGTCGTCGATCCCCATCACTTCGCCGGTCGATTTCATTTCCGGGCTGAGGGCGGGGTCGGTGCCGGGGAAGCGCGTGAACGGGAACACCGCTTCCTTGATGGCGATATGGCCATGGCTCTTCGGCTCCAGCTCGAAGGCCGACAGTCGCTCGCCGGCCATGACGCGTGCGGCGATCTTGGCGTAGGGGCGCCCTTGCGCCTTGGCCACGAAGGGCACGGTGCGGCTGGCGCGCGGGTTCACCTCGATCAGATAGACTTCGCCGTCCTTCACCGCGAACTGCACGTTCATCAGCCCCTTCACCTGCAGCGCTTCCGCAAGAAGGCGCGTCTGGCGGCGGAGTTCGGCCATGATGTCGGCGGAGAGGCTGTAGGGCGGCAGCGAGCAGGCGGAATCGCCCGAGTGCACGCCGGCTTCCTCGATATGTTGCAGGATGCCCGCCACATAGACATCCTCGCCATCGGCCAGCGCGTCGACATCCACCTCGATGGCGTCGCGCAGATAGCGGTCGATCAGCACCGGGCTGTCGCCGGACACCTTCACCGCAGTGTCGATATAGGCTTCGAGATTGGCGGTGTTCTCGACGATTTCCATGGCGCGGCCGCCAAGCACATAGGAAGGCCGCATCAGCACCGGATAGCCGATG
>CAYYGQ010000247.1:0-2908 GCA_964471485.1 uncultured Sandaracinobacter sp.
ATCCAGCGGACGGCGCGGGCAAGGTCGGGACGGCCGGATGCGGCAAGGATCGCCCGTTCGTGCGCCAGAGCACATTCCTCACCGGCACGGCCGAGAACCCGGTTTCGCGCATCGCGCCCTGCGGCATCATAGGCGCGTGCAATCGCCAGCATCCGCGCGAGGTCCGCTGGAGGTGGTGCATTGCTCTGTGTTGGCGGGGGATGCACCCACAACGCTGTCGCGTCGCTCACCCGCGCGGGCCGCTGCGCGGGCAGCCGCTCGACCCAACTCCGATTCCGTTCGAGCCAGCGCACCACCGCATCCACCAGCGACAATTGGAAATTGCAGGCCGGCTTGTAACCCGGAATCCAGGCCTCTCCGAGGCCCTTCAGGATGGCGCTGATGTTCTGGTGCTTGAACTCGACCGACCCTTCCGATCGACCTCTCAGGTGCGGCAGCAGCCGGCGTCTGTGTTCTGCCTTGCGGTAAGGGTGGCCGGCTGCTTCGCTTGCAAGCATCGCGAAATAGTCCGCGACGATGCGGTCATTCTCGTCATCCGTCCATGCGCCTTCTGCCACATTGCCAGCCTAGGCAAAGCGTGCAGCACTGTCATGCGCTCTTTCAATCCAGAATGGCCGGCATCCCCTGCCGCCGGCGGGCGGCAAGGCCGATAAGGCCGAAGCCGAGGACCAGCATGGCCCAACTGGCTGGCTCGGGCACGGCTTCGGCGATGCGTAGCACCTGGCCTGCGCCCGGCGCCGGGCTGAAAATGCTGACGTAAAAGGCGCCGTCGGCGCCGATTTCAAGGCCGGTCGGCGCCACCAGGCCGCCATAGATCAATTGGTGCGAGCCGTCGGCGCCGAGCTTCTGGATCGAGCCGGGGCCGCCGGAGAAGATGCCGTCGTCGGCGAATTGCAGCACATAGAGGCTGCCGTCGGCGCCCCAGGCAAGGTCGGTGATGTTGGTGAAGCCGCTGGCGTAGACGGTGCGTTCGCCGGTCACGGCGTCGATGCGGAAAATGTCGGCGCTGCCGGGCAGGAACGGCACGCCGGTCAACTGGCCGACATAGAAGCCGCCGTCCGGGCCGACGGCAACCCCGGTCGGCACGGCGTCGATGCCGCCGTTGGCCGGAAAGGTGCCAAGGGTGCCGATGGTGCCGGCGGCGGTGACGTTCAGCAGCGAATTGCCGCCGGCGTCCGTCAGCAGCAGGCCGTTCGGCCCGGCCGCCAGATGATAGGGGTTGCTGTCGATCTGGTCGCCGGCCGGGTTCACCGCCGCCTCGTAGTCGCCGAGGTCGGCCACCTTGGTGACGGACGAGCCGCTGAAGGAATAAAGCGCGGCGAGGCCGGGGGTGTCGTCGCCGCGCAGCGTCGGGTCGGCGCCGAGGCCGGTGACGAAATAGCCGGTGCCGTTGTAGAAAGCGATGTCCTGCGGGCCGCTCGCCGAGCCGCTGGCGACATTGGTGAGCGACGGCAGGCCGGTGATGATCCGCGTCTGCGTGCCGCCGCTGATGCTGGTGATGGCGCCGCTGGTGCCGAAGGCGGCATCGCCTTCGCCGCCGCTGATGATGGGGCCGCCGGCGTTGAAGCCGCCGCTTTCGGCGACGTAAAGCGTGCCGTCCGGCCCGAAGGCCAGCCCGCGCGGATTATCGAGCCCCGAGGCGATCACCTGGCCGACATAGCTGGCGGCGCCGGCCGGGGCCGCCACGACGATCAGCAGCGAACCGGCGGCGAGCAGAGGGGTGGAACGAATATTCCCGAAACGAGCCATGATCATTCTCCAGCAAAGCCGGTCGAAGATATGGCCGGAGCGCGTTTCATACGCTGAAAACGGTCCCGCATCCAGAATGACAGCCGGGTCCGGCAAAGAAAAATATAGCGGGGAAAGAAAATGGTGCCCGGGGGCAGAATCGAACTGCCGACACTACGATTTTCAGTCGCATGCTCTACCAACTGAGCTACCCAGGCACGGGTGGCGGCCTATAGGCAGATGTGGGGAAAGCGGTCAACCGCGTTTACAGCTCCTCGTCGGGCGGCGCCGGGATGGCGTAACGGCCGTCGAGCCAGGCGAGAAGGTCGCGGTTGCGGCAGGTGGCCGAGCAGAAGGGGGCGAACTCCGGCGCCGCCGGCCTGCGGCAGACGGGACAGACGGGATCCGGGTCAGGGTTTTTCGGCTGGTTCGGCATGGCGGTTCCCCGGAAGCGTGAAAGAACGATGGCTGGCCCGGCAAAGTTCGGCGACGAGATGCGGGCGCCGGCCGATCCAGCGCAGCGCTGCCGCCGGGCCGTCGAGCACGGCGGGCGCGGTGCCGGGTTCGGCGAGCGCCCGGTTCAGCAGCTCGATGGCGTTGGTGCCGTCGGCTTCGAGGCGGGCGCGTTCCAGAATGGAGGGACCGGGGCGCGGCCGGATCAGTTGCAACAGCCCGAAGCCGTTGATTCCGGTGCGTTCGAAGCGAAGGCCGGCCATGGCCGCGTCGAAGGCCGCCGCCGCCCGAAGGCGCTGCTGGCGGTCGCCCATGGCCGGAAGATCGACGACGATGTTGCCGCCGAGCCCGTAAAGGCGGACGGCGCGCGCCAGGGCCGTGAGCGCCGGCACGGCCACATCGTCGCCGGCGCCGTCGACATCGACGGCGAGGAAGGCCGGGGTGGGGGTCAGCGACAGCGAGCCGCCGTCGAAGCGGAAGCGGCCGAGCCGGGCATCGTCGAAGGCGTCGTCGAAGGCGTCGGCGATGTCGTCCGGCCAGCCGGGGGCGGGTGCGAACCCGCGGGCGCGCAGTTGCGCTTCGAGGTCGTGCCCCGGCGTGGCGGCTGGCGCGGTGGCGGGCGTGGCGGCGGGCCGTGCCTTGGCGAGGCGGTCGCGGCCCGGCTCGCGCCAGGCGGCGCGGGTGATCTCCACCATCCGCGTTTCGCCCTAGGTGGCGCCCTCCGGCC
>CAYYGQ010000248.1:0-2896 GCA_964471485.1 uncultured Sandaracinobacter sp.
CGGTTGCCGCGGCGCGGCGGCTGCGAATAGACGGCGGCGATGTCGTGCCCGGCCCGAACCAGCGCGTCGAGCGCGGTCGCGGCGAAATCCGGGGTTCCCATGAAGGCCAGTCGCATGGCAAGGCGGCATAACAGGTTTTGCGGGAATCAAAAGGACGGCGTGAAGGACGGCGTGACGGGCGGCGTGGACGATAGTTTGCAGGCTTTGACGGCGCTTCTGGCGCGGCTTCCGGGGCTGGGGCCGCGTTCGGCGCGGCGCATCCTGCTGCACCTGATGCAGCATCGGGAAACGCTGATGCGCCCGCTGGCCGACAGCCTGGCCCGTGTCGCCGACAGCCTGGTGGAGTGCGGGCGCTGCGGCAATCTCGACATCGAAAACCCCTGCCGCATCTGCCGCGACCCCAGGCGCGATTCCAGCCTGCTTTGCGTCGTCGCCGATGTCGCCGACCTCTGGGCGCTGGAGCGCGGGCATCTGTTTCCGGGGCGCTACCATGTGCTTGGCGGCCTGCTGTCGGCGCTGGACGGCGTCGGGCCGGAGCAGTTGCGGGTCGGCGCCCTGCTGGCCCGCCTGGGCGACGACCCCGGCATCGGCGAGGTGGTGCTGGCGATGAACGCCACGCTGGAAGGGCAGACGACGGCGCACTTCGTCGCCGAGGCGCTGGAGGGGGCGCATGTCCGGGTGACGCAGTTGGCGCACGGCGTGCCGGTCGGCGGCGAGCTTGGCTATCTGGACGAGGGAACGCTGGCCCAGGCGCTGAAACCGCGGCGCCCCTTGTAAAAAGGCGGCTGTCTTGACCATGGGGGCATGCTTTCCTAGCTAGGGTCCATGGCCATTCTTCCGATCCTTGAAGTGCCCGATCCGCGCTTGCGGCGCATGTCCGAGCCGGTGACAGAGGTGACGGACGAAATCCGCGCCCTGGTCGCCGACATGTTCGAGACCATGTACGCCGCCCCCGGCATTGGCCTCGCCGCGGCGCAGGTGGACCGGCCGATCCGCCTCCTGGTGATGGACCTGTCGGACGGGCCGGAAGGGCCGGATGGCAAGGGCACGAAAAATCCCCGCGTCTTCATCAACCCCGAGCTTTACCAGCCGTCGGACGAATTGAGCGTCTACAACGAAGGCTGCCTGTCCGTTCCCGACCAGTTCGCCGATGTCGAGCGGCCGGCGACCATCCACGCCCGCTGGCTGGACGAGCATGGCGCGGCCCACGACGAGCCGCTGGACGGCCTGCTGGCCACCTGCATCCAGCACGAGATGGACCATCTGAACGGTATCCTGTTCATCGACCATCTGTCGCGCCTGAAGCGGCAGATGCTGCTGCGGAAGCTGGAGAAGTTCCGCGCCGAGCGGGCGCGCCGCCAAGCTGCCTGAAGGGGCTGCCTGAACGGGCCGCCTGAGAACGGCCGTCTGAAGCGCTGGCCTTCCGGCTGTTTCCGCGCCATGATCGCAAAACGGCAGGAAAGGGAGCGCGGCATGGTTCGTCGGTTGTTGATGACGGTGGCGCTTGCTTTGGCCGTGCCGGCGGCGGCCGATCCGATGCTGGCCGACTTCTCTTACGCCTGGCCGGTGCAGCGCCACAGCCTGGTCAGCCAGAACGAGGCCATGGAAATGGCCTATCTCGATGTCCGCCCTGAACAGGCGAACGGGCAGACCATCGTGCTGCTGCATGGCAAGAATTTCTGCGCCGGAAGCTTCGAAGACAGCATCCGCCGCCTGACGGCGGCCGGCTATCGGGTGGTGGCGCCGGACCAGATCGGCTTCTGCAAGTCCACCAAGCCGGCGCGCTATCAATATGGGCTGCACACGCTGGCCGCCAACACCAAAAGCCTGCTGGACGCGCTGGGGGTCGAACGGCCGATCATGCTTGGCCACAGCATGGGCGGCATGCTGGCGATGCGCTATGCGGTGCAATATCCGGAAAATCTCTCGAAGCTGGTGCTGGTGAACCCGCTCGGCCTTGAGGACTGGCGCGAAAAGGGCGTGCCGAACGCCACGGTGGACGCGCTTTACGCCGGCGAGCTGAAAACCAGCCGCGACAGCATCAAAAACTATCAGCTGCACACCTATTACGGCGGCGACTGGCGCCCGGAATATGACCGTTTCGTCGATATGGCGGCCTCGATGTATGCTGGCCCGGGGCGCGAAATCGTCGCCTGGCACCAGGCTTTGACCAGCGACATGCTGTTCAACCAGCCGGTGATCCACGATGTCGGGCGCATCAGCGTGCCGACGCTGCTGTTCCTCGGCGAAAAGGACACCACGGCGCTTGGCCGTGGCCGCGCCAGCCCGGCGGTGGCGGCGACGCTCGCCGATTATGCCCGTCTGGGGCCGGCGTTCGTCGCCCGCGTTGCCGGCGCCCGGCTGATCGCCTACCCGGACTATGGCCACAGCCCGCACATCCAGGCGCCCGACCGCTTTCATGACGACCTGCTGCGGCTGCTGGCGGAATAGCCTGAAAAGCCCATGCGGGCGCTTTCCAAACAGGCTCTAGGACTGGCCCGGATACTGGCCCGGATATTGGATAGCGCGGATTTCAAGATGGCGTTCGCCCGCCGGCGTGCGGACGGTGCGCTCGTCGCCCACCCGGGCGCCCTTCAAGGCGATGGCCACCGGGCTGTTCCAGGCGATTCGGCCCTTGCCGGCGTCGGCCTCGTCGCGGCCGACCAGGGTGAAGCGCTGTTCGCGGTCGTCGTCGTCGACGACGGTGACGGTTGCCCCGAACCAGATGCGCGCCCGATCCGGTTGCGCCGCCGGATCGACCGCTTTCAGATTCTTCATGCGCCGGGAAAGATGCGCCAGTTCGCGGTCGATCTCGCGCAGGCGTTTCCGGCCATAAATATAGTCGCCGTTCTCCGAGCGGTCGCCGTTCCCCGCCGCCCAGGAAACGGTTTCCACC
>CAYYGQ010000249.1:0-2863 GCA_964471485.1 uncultured Sandaracinobacter sp.
CGCTGATCGCATCGCTGACCGCCGTCCTTTTTCTCCTCGGCGGCTGCTCTCTGCTGGGGGATTCCCCGGACGGCGCCAAGGGAGGCGGCGGCCCGGGCGGCGGCGGGCGCGGCGCGCCCAGCGTCGTCGTCTCGAAAGCGGAAGCGACCCCCATCGTCGATTCGGTGGAAGCGGTTGGAACCGCGCGCGCCAACGAACAGGCCGATGTGAACTCCACCGTCACCGAGCGGATCGCCAAAATCAATTTCACCGACGGCCAGCGCGTGGCCGGGGGCGCCGTCGTTGCCGAACTGGTGCAGACGGCGCAGCAGGCCAGCCTTGCCGAAAACCAGGCGCGGCTGAAAGAAGCGGAACTGCAACTCGACCGCCTGAAACAGTTGCAGACCGAGGGCTTCGCCACCAAGGCCAGAATCGACCAGCAGCAGGCGACGGTCGACATCGCCCGCGCCGGCACCCAGGCCGCCTCCAGCCAGATTTCCGACCGGGTGATCCGCGCCCCCTTCGCCGGCTGGCTGTCGCTCAGGCGGATTTCGCCCGGAACGGTGGTGAACGCCGGCACCACCATCTTCACCATCGTCGACCATTCGAAGATCAAGCTCGATTTCACCGTCCCCGAAACCTATCTGCCGACGCTGAAGCCCGGCCTTTCCATCGAGGCGAAGGCCGCCGCCTATCCGGGCGAATCCTTCCACGGCGAGATTTCCTCGATCGACCCGGTGCTCGACCCGGTGACGCGCTCGGCGACGGCGCGCGCCATCCTGCCCAACCCCGACCTGCGCCTCAGGCCCGGAATGCTGATGACGGTGACGATTCGCTCGCCGGCGCGCCAGGCCGTCACCGTTCCCGAACAGGCGGTCATCGGCGAGGGCAGCGGCGCCTATGTGTGGAAGGTCTCGGCCGACAATGTCGCCTCCCGCACCGATGTCACCACCGGCCTTCGCCGGGACGGCCGGGTCGAAATTATCACCGGCCTCGCCGACGGCGACCGCGTGGTGTCCGAAGGAACGGTGAAGCTGACGGCGACCGGCCCGGTGCAGCCGGCCGGAACCGCGCCCGCAACCGCCGGAGACGCCGGCCAGCAGGCCGCCGACCGCAACGGCCCCGGCCAGCAGGCGACCGAGAAAACCGCCCAGAATGCCAACAAGAACACCACGGCGCAGGAGAGCAAGGCATGATCCTTTCCGATCTCTCCGTCCGGCGGCCGGTGTTCGCCGGCGTGCTCGGGCTGCTGCTGGTGCTGGTGGGGGCGGTCAGCTATCCGCGCCTCGCCGTCCGCGACCTGCCGGCGGTCGAGCCGCCGATCGTCTCGGTCAGCACCAGCTATCGCGGCGCCAATTCCGAAGTGATCGAAAACCGCATCACCCAGGTCATCGAGGATCAGGTGGCGGGGATCGAGGGCATCGAGGCCATCACCTCCACCTCGCGCGACGGCTCGTCGAACGTCGTCATCGAATTCTCGCCGACGCGCGATCTCGACGCCGCCGCCAACGATGTCCGCGACCGGGTGTCGCGCGTCACCCGGCAGCTGCCGATCGACGTCGACCCGCCGGTCATCAGCAAGGTCGATGTCGATTCCTCGCCGATCCTCTGGCTCACCATCCTGAAGCCCGACTGGACGACGATGCAGATGACGGATTACGCCGACCGCGTTCTTCGCGACCGCTTCGCTTCGATCGACGGCGTTTCCCGCATCCAGTTCGGCGGCGAGGCATTGCCGTCGATGCGGATCTGGCTGTCGCGCTCCCGCCTCGTCGCCTACGGCATGACCGCGGCCGACGTGGAATCGGCGCTTCGCGCCCAGAATGTCGAGCTGCCGGCCGGGCGCGTCGAAGGGCCGGACACCAATCTGACCGTCCGCGTCGCCCGCCAGTTCATCACCGAGGACGACTTCCGCCGTCTCATCGTCGGCCGCGGGCAGGACGGCTATCTGGTGCGCCTCGGCGATATCGCCCGCGTCAGCAAGGAGCCATTGAACCGCTACAACATGTTCCGCTCGAACGGCGACAAGTCGATCAGCCTCGGCATCGTCCGCCAGTCCGGCGCCAACGTCCTTCAGGTGGCGAACGACGTCAAGAAAGAGCTGGAACAGATCCAGCAGATTCTGCCCGAGGGCATGGAGGTCGCCGTCAGCTTCGACAGTTCGCTGTTCATCGACCGCGCCATCAAGAATGTCTGGCAGACGCTGTTCGAAGCGGCGGCGCTGGTCATCGCCGTCATCTTCCTCTTCCTCGGCTCGGCGCGCGCCACCGTCATCCCGGCCATGACGGTGCCGGTCTGCCTTGTCGCCACCTTCGCCGTGCTGTTCGCGCTCGGCTATTCCCTGAACCTCCTTACGCTGCTGGCTTTCGTGCTGGCGATCGGTCTCGTCGTCGACGACGCCATCGTCGTCCTCGAAAACATCCACTATCGGATGGAACGCGGCGAGCCGCCGCTGGTGGCCGCCTTCCGCGGCGCCAACGAAGTGGCGTTCGCCGTGCTCGCCACCACCATCGTCGTCTGCGCCGTGTTCGTGCCGCTGTTCTTCATCGCCGGCCGCACCGGCATGCTGTTCCGCGAACTGGCGGGGACGATGATCGGCATGCTGGCCTTTTCGGGCTTCGTCGCCCTTGCCATCACGCCGATGCTCTGCTCGAAGATGCTGAAGCCGGACGACAAGCACAACCGGGTGACGCAGGCCTTCAACCGCCTGTTGCACCGCTTCCAGCTTCTCTATGCCAGGGTTCTCGGCCGCATCATCGACCGGCCGCTGCTCGTGGGCGGCACGGCGGTGCTGTTCGTGGCCTTCTGCATCTTCCTCGGCTCCACGCTGAAGTCCGAACTGGCCCCGGCCGAGGATCTGGGCAATTTCCAGATCAACGTCCAG
>CAYYGQ010000250.1:0-2849 GCA_964471485.1 uncultured Sandaracinobacter sp.
TCCAGTCGGCGCCGATCGCCAGCAGGCTGGCGATGTCGAAGGCGCTGACCACCTTCCCCGCCGCGCCGATGCGGATATGCGGGCGCAGGCCGGCGCCCACCAGCGTGTTGTGCACGAACAACAGTCCTTCGCGCAGCGGCAGGCCGAGATGGTTGGCGAATTCCAGCGGCGCGGCGCCGGTGCCGCCCTCGGCGCCGTCGACGACGATGAAATCGGGGCGGATGCCGGTCGCCAGCATCGCCTTGACGATGGCCATGAACTCCCACGGGTGGCCGACGCAGAGCTTGAAGCCGACCGGCTTGCCGCCCGAAAGCGCGCGCAGCCGGGCAATGAAGTGCATCATCTCCACCGGCGTGGCAAAGGCGCTGTGGCTTGCCGGCGACACGCAGTCCAGCCCGACGGCAATGCCGCGCGCCTCGGCGATTTCCGCCGTCACCTTGGCGCCCGGCAGGATGCCGCCATGGCCGGGCTTCGCGCCCTGGCTCAGCTTGATCTCGATCATCCTGACCTGCGAGGCGGCGGCCTGCGCGGTGAAGCGTTCGGGGTCGAAGGCGCCGTCCGCCGTGCGGCAGCCGAAATAGCCGCTGCCGATTTCCCAGACCAGATCGCCGTCATGTTCGCGGTGGTAGCCGCTGATGCCGCCTTCGCCGCTGTCCTGATAGAAGCCGCCCAGCCTGGCGCCGCGGTTGAGCGCGCGGATGGCGTTGGCGCTGAGCGATCCGAAGCTCATCGCCGAAATGTTGAACAGCGAGGCTGAATAGGGCTTCGCGCACTGGTCGCCGCCGATGGTTACCCGGAAGGTCTCCGGGTCGGCCACCGGCGCCGGCCGCATCGACGGGGCGACGAATTCATAGCCGTCGCGGTAAACGTCGAGCTGGGTGCCGAAGGCGCGCTCGCTGCTTTCGTCCTTGGCGCGGGCATAGACCAGCGACCGCTGGCTGCGCGAAAAGGGCGTCTGGTCCTGGTCGCTTTCGATCAGATATTGCCGGATTTCCGGGCGAATCCACTCGATCAGCCAGCGGACATGGCCGAGCACCGGATAGTTGCGGCGCAGCGAATGCCGCGTCTGCGCCAGATCGAACAGGCCAAGCGCCGCCAGCGCCACGGCGAGGAGCGCCCACGGCCAGAGACCCGGCCGCCAGACAAGCGCCGCCAGCAGCGCGATGGCGGCAAGGATGCACAGGGCAAAAACAGTGTACCGGCTCGGGCGCAAGGCGTTTTCCTATCCTTCGGGGCGAAGCCCCCGTCTCCATAGACCTTCCACGGGCCTTTTGTGGAGAGGCCGTGCAGGATTGGCCGGCCTTGCCGCCTGACTGGGGCGAATATGGCCTCTGTTCAGAAGAATGGATCGTCTCTACACTGGTTGTTTCAACCGAGGGAAAATGGGGAGAGAAGAATGCGAAAGGGAGATTTGCTTGCCGGCGCGGTGGCCGCGATGGCGATCTTGTCGCTGAGCGCCTGCGGCGCGGCGGATCCGGGCGCGGGAGGGGCGGACGAGACCGCCGCGGTGGAATCGAATGCGCCCAATGCCCAGCCCAACCCCTATAATGTCGACTATCATTTCTTCAAACTGCCGCCGGGCCGCGTCATGGGCTCGTCGAGCGCCGTCGCCGTCGACAGCCGCGGCCATATCTGGGTGGTCGACCGCTGCGGCGCCAACAGTTGCGCCGACAGCGAGCTCGACCCGGTGATGGAGTTCGACGCCGAGGGCAATTTCGTCAAGGCGTTCGGCAAGGGCCTGTTCGCCTTCCCGCACGGCTTCTACATCGACAGCAACGACCATCTGTGGGTCACCGACGTGCTGCTGCGGCCGGGCGCCGGCGCCACCAAGGGCTCGCAGGTGATCGAGTTCGACACCGACGGCAACGAGCTGCGCCGCCTTGGCAAGGCCGGCGTCATGGGCACCGGAACCGATGAATTCTGGCAGCCGAGCGCGGTGCTGGTGACGAAAGAGGGCACCATCTTCGTCGTCGACGGCCACGAGGACAGCGCCCCCGTCGCCCGGGTGATGAAGTTCGACGCCGAGGGCAAGTTCGTCAAGCAGTGGGGCGGCGCGCCCGGCGGCGAGCAGGGGCAGTTGCAGTCGCCGCACGCCATCGCCATCGACAGCGACGGCAAGCTCTATGTCGGCGATCGCTGGAACAACCGTGTGCAGATCTACGACCAGGAAGGCGAGCTGCTTGGCTCGATGCAGCAGTTCGGCCGGCCGAGCGGCCTTTTCATCGACAAGAACGACATTCTTTATTCGGCGGATTCGGAATCGCGCGAACCGGAAGGCTATGGCCATAATCCCGGCTGGAAGCGCGGCATCCGCATCGGCAGCGTCAAGGACGGCATCGTCCGCTCGTTCATCGCCGACACCCATCCCAATCCCGACGCCTTCGCCACCAGCAATGCCGAAGGCATCTGGGCCGACGACAATGGCGTGGTCTACGGCGCCCAGGTAGGGGAACGGGCGGTCGCCCGCTACACCTCCAAGTGACCGCCGCCGCCCGGTCCTGCCGCCGGCAACCGGCGGCGGGACCGGGCGGCTGCCTGCAAGCGCCGGGAAAGCGGATGCCGGCGACAGGGGCCTGGCAGCGGCCCGGCAGCGGAGGGCGGAGGATATGCCGGAAACGATCGCCGGGCTTCCGGCCGATGCGGCCGATGCGCCCGGTGTGATGGAATGGACATGCGCCGCATGATGGCGGCGAGGCGCGGAGCGTGCTGCAATTCCATGAACCACGCTGGACTATGGTTGCCAGCGGCCCGAATCCGCGGTGCGCCCCGCAGCAAGGCGGGCGTTGCACCAACTGCGGATTCGGATCACTGGTCGCGGAACAGGGTGATGCGCCCGGCCCCGTCGCGCC
>CAYYGQ010000251.1:0-2847 GCA_964471485.1 uncultured Sandaracinobacter sp.
CGGGCAAGGACACGCGCGGCTTCATCCGCCAGCACCAGTTCGAGAAAGTGGAACTGGTCACCATCTGCCGCCCGGAGGAATCGGCCGCCGAGCATGAACGAATGGTGCTGGCGGCGGAAGCAATCCTGGAGGAACTGCAACTCCCCTACCGCCGCATGCTGCTGTGCGCCGGCGACATGGGCTTTTCCGCCGAGAAAACCTATGATCTTGAAGTCTGGCTGCCGGGCGCCGGCAGCTACCGCGAGATTTCCTCGGTTTCGAACTGCGGCGCCTTTCAGGCGCGGCGCATGAACGCCCGCTTCCGCGTCAAAGGCGAGAAAGGCACGCAATTCGTCCACACCCTGAACGGCTCCGGCCTCGCCGTCGGCCGCACGCTGGTGGCCGTCCTCGAAAATTACCAGCAACCGGATGGCAGCGTCCGCGTGCCCGAGCCGCTCAGGCCCTATATGGGCGGCGTCGATGCCTTGCGGCCGCTCTGATGCGTATCCTCCTCACCAACGACGACGGCATCCACGCCCCCGGCTTCGCCGCCCTTGAACGCATCGCCCGGCAACTGACGGACGACCTGTGGTTCGTGGCGCCGGCCGAGGAACAGTCGGGCGCCGGCCACAGCCTGACGCTGACGGCGCCGGTCCGCGTCCGCCAGCTCGGGGAACGGCGCTTCGCCGTTTCCGGCACGCCGACCGACAGCGTGATGATGGCGCTAGGCCATCTGATGGACGATGTTCGCCCCGATCTCGTCCTCTCCGGTGTCAACCGTGGCCCGAACCTCGCCGAAGACCTGACCTATTCCGGCACCGTCTCGGCGGCGATGGAGGGGACGCTCGCCGGGGTGCGCTCGGTGGCGATGTCGCAGGCCATGGCCAATTACGCCGTGGGGCGGGAAAGCTTCGCCGCGGCGGAACAGGCCGGCGCCGACATTCTCCGCCAGCTGGTCGATTGCGACTGGGGCCGGGGCGTTCTCCTCAACATCAACTTCCCGCCGCTCGAACAGGCAAAGGGCGTGCGCGTCACCGAACAGGGGTTCCGCGACTATGGCCACATCAGGATCGACGCCCGCGTCGATCCCAGAGGCTTCCCCTATTACTGGTTCGGCTATGGCCGCGAGGTGGGCTCCCCCGGCAAGGCCACCGACATCCAGGCCATCCGCGACGGCTATGTGTCGGTGACGCCCATCCACCTCGACCTGACCCACCAGCCGTCGCTGGCAACGCTGCGCGCCCGGTTCGGAGCCTGATCCCTTCCCTTGCCAAGCCGCACAGAATCTTCCCGCTTCAAAGCGAGCGGACAAAATCGACCGCACGAATATCTCCGCCCAGCAAGGCCTTGCCAAGCGCGCCGGCCCAGCGGCGGTCGCCGCCGTGCGACAGCCGCCAGCTTCGCAGCGCATGGACGAAACCGGACAGGGAATGCTCCGCGCTGACGCCGATGGCGCCATGAACCGCATGGGCAACCGCCGTGGCAACGCTCGCCGCCCGATTGGCCCGGAACTTCGCGACCGCCGCCCGGCCGCCGATCGCCGGGGTTCCCAAGGCAAGGAACGCCCACTCCGCCGCCATGCGCGCCGCCACCGTTTCTTCCGCCATGACGGCCATCTGCTGCTGCACCGCCTGGAACTGCGCGACCGGACGCCCGAACTGCTTGCGGACGAGCGCATATTCGGCGGTCATCGCCAGCATCGCCCGCATGGCCCCGGCCATCAGCCCGGCGGTCGCCACGGCGGCAACCGCCCCGGCGTCCTCCCGCCCCGCCGCGCGCAGAAACCGCTCCAGGTCGTCGACATCGCCGGCCTTTGGGTCGACGCTCCGCGCGATGATGGTGTCGAGCACGCCGGCAAGCCATGGGCGCGCGCCCAGAGACGCACCCAGAGACAGGGCAAAGGGAAACAGCTCGGCCGGCGCCAGACCGCCGCCGCCCGCCTCCTCGGCGACGCAGAGGTCGAGGAAACCCATGGCGGCGAGCGTGCCCGTGGCGGCCTCGCCTGCGGCGCCGGCCAGGACGCGATCGAATTCCTGAAGAAAAAGCGATGCCGACATCAGCGCAACCCCAATCCACGGGCGATGATGCCGCGAAGCACTTCGCGCGTTCCGCCCCGAAGCGAGAAGGACGGGCTGATCGCCGCCGTATAGTGAAGCGCGCCCAGAAGATCGGCCGGAATGGCGCCGTCGAGCGACGCCAGATGCTCGATCATCCGATCCGGCAGCCGCTGCTCGAAGCCGGTGCCGAGATCCTTGACGATCGAAGCCTCCAGCACCGGCCCTTCCGGCTCGTCGAGCCGCGCCGTCACCGCCAGCGACAATTGACGAAGGACGGCCAGCTCCGCCGCGAATTCGCCGGCCAGAACCTGCTCGGCCTCGCTCGCCCCGCCACGCTCGCGCAGGAAGGCCAGCCAGGAATCCAGCAGCACCATGCTCGAATAAAAGCGTTCCGGGCCGCTGCGCTCGAAGGCAAGTTCCTTCGTCACCTGCCGCCAGCCGGCGCCTTCCGTTCCGATGAGCGCGTCGCCTGCAAGCAGCACATCGTCGAAACGAACCTCGGAAAAATGCGCGTCGCCGCAGAGATCGGCAATCGGGCGGCGGCTGATGCCGGGCAAGGTCAGGTCGATCACGAATTGCGAAAGACCCCTCTGCCGGTCGGCGGCCGTGCCCGAAGTGCGGACGAGGGCGATCATGTAATCGGCGCAATGGCCGTTGGTGGTCCAGATCTTGGCGCCGTTCAGCCGCCAGCCGTCGCCCGTCTGCACGGCGTTGGTGGTGACACTGGCCAGATCCGACCCGGAGCCGGGTTCGCTCATGCCGATGCAGAAAAACGCCTCGCCACGGCAGATCGCTGGAATATAGCGCTCTT
>CAYYGQ010000252.1:0-2823 GCA_964471485.1 uncultured Sandaracinobacter sp.
GGGCTGGACGAAGCGCGACGGCGGCCGCGGCGACCTCAAGGCGCGGGTGCTGGTGGACATTCCCGACGACCCGGCGCTTGCCGATTTTCTGCGCGCGCGGACCGCACAGGAAGTCTGAGCCGTGCGGCGGGCCACGGCCTTCGTTCAGGGCCTCGCCCGCTGGGGGGCGCAAATGCCGGCCGTGGCGCAGCGCGCCTTCGGCCGCACCATCGAGGACGGCTATATCCACGCCGGCCACATCGCCTATCTGGCGATCGTCACCCTGTTCCCGCTCGCCATTCTCATCATGGCGGTGACGGCCGCCTTCGGCGGAACCGAGGCCGGGCGCTCGACCATCGCCACGCTGCTGGCGCTGCTGCCGGCGGATCTTGCCGAACCGTTCCGCCCGGTCATCGCCCAGGTGCTGGCTGCGCGCACCGGCTGGCTGCTCTGGGCCGGCGGGCTGGTGGCGCTGTGGACGGTGGCCAGCTTCGTCGAAGCGCTGCGCGACATCAGCTTTCGCGCCTTCGACACGCCGATGGAACGCGGCTTTCTGGTGCGGCGGCTGCAATCGCTGGCCGGCACGCTCATCGCCATATTGCTGGCGTCCGGCATCTTCCTGTTGCAGGTGCTGATGGTGGTGCTGGTGCGGGCGCTGAAGCAGTTGCTGCGGCTGACCATCGGCCTGCCCGGCTGGATCGACCGGGCCACCATGCTGGACGGCTTCGTCCGCATCTCGCAACTGCTGACCCCGGCCATGCTGTTCCTGGCGCTCTGGGCGCTTCTGAAACTGCTGACGCCGCCGCAGTTCAAAGATCGTCCGGGCTGGCCGGGCGCCCTTGCCATCGCCATCATCTGGAGCCTCGGCTCGTCGCTGCTGGCCCCCGGCCTGCTGCGCCTGTTCGACTTCGGCCTTACCTATGGCGCGCTCTCCGGGGTGATGCTGACGCTGCTGTTTTTCTATTTCCTCGGCCTTGCCCTCGTCTTCGGCGTGCAACTGAATGCCGCGCTTGCCGCCACAACCCCTTCCCGTTGCCGATGAACTTCGGTTAAAGGCTTGGCCTTCGGCACAACTGGAGACGGTTATGGGTTTGATGACTGGCAGGCGCGGGCTGATCATGGGAGTCGCGAACGACCGCTCGCTTGCCTGGGGGATCGCCCGGCATCTGGCCGGCGAAGGCGCCGAACTCGCCTTCAGCTACCAGGGCGAGGCGCTGGAAAAGCGGGTGCGGCCGCTGGCGGAATCGCTGGGCAGCTCGACGCTGTTCGACTGCGACGTTTCTTCGGACGAATCCATCGACGCCCTGTTCGATGGCCTGCGCGACCGCTGGGGCGGTCTCGACTTCGTGGTGCACGCCATCGGCTTTTCCGACAAGAACGAGCTTCGCGGCGGCTATTCGGAAACCAGCCGCGCCAATTTCCTGCTGTCGATGGACATCTCCGTCTACAGCTTCACCGCGGTCGCCCGCCGCGCCGCCGCGCTGATGGAAAACGGCGGCGCCCTGCTGACGCTGACCTATTACGGCGCCGAAAAAGTGGTGCCGCATTACAATGTGATGGGGGTGGCGAAGGCGGCGCTGGAGGCGAGTGTGCGCTACCTCGCCGTCGACCTCGGCCGCAGGAATATCCGCGTGAACGCCATTTCGGCCGGGCCGGTGAAGACGCTGGCCGCCTCCGGCATCGGCGACTTCCGCTACATCCTCAAGTGGAACGAGCTGAACGCGCCGTTGAAGCGCAACACCTCGCTCGACGATGTCGGCGGCGCCGGTCTCTACCTGCTGTCCGACCTCGGCCAGGGCACGACGGGCGAAGTGCTGCACGTCGACAGCGGCTATCATGTCGTCGGCATGAAGGCCGAAGACGCGCCCGACATCGCGACCGTCTGATGGCGGCGAACAGCTTCGGCCATCTGTTCCGCTTCACCACCTGGGGCGAATCGCACGGCGCCGCCATCGGCGCCGTGGTCGACGGCTGCCCGCCGGGGCTGCCCCTCTCCGAACAGTGGATCCAGCCCTTTCTCGACCGGCGGAAACCGGGGCAGTCGCGCTTCACCACGCAGCGCCGCGAGGCCGATCTGGTGGAGATTCTTTCCGGCGTCTACGAGGGTCGCACTACCGGCACGCCGATCAGCCTCTTCATCCGCAACACCGACCAGCGCTCGAAAGATTATTCCGAAGTGGCGCAAAGCTACCGGCCCGGCCACGCCGATTACAGCTATGAAGCGAAATACGGCCTGCGCGACCCCAGGGGCGGCGGCCGCTCGTCGGCGCGGGAAACGGCGGCGCGGGTTGCCGCCGGCGCCGTCGCCCGGCGGGTCTTGGGCGAGGGCATCGCCATTCGCGGCTATGTGGTGGAGCTTGGCGGCGACCCAATCGACCGCTCCCGCTTCGACGCGGCGGAAATCGACCGCAACCCCTTCTTCTGCCCCGACGCCGGGGCGGCAAAGCGCTGGGAAGCGGCGCTCGATTCGGCGCGGAAGGACGGTTCCTCCCTTGGCGCCGTCGTCGAAGTGGTGGCCGACGGCGTGCCGGCCGGCTGGGGTTCGCCGGTTTACCAGAAGCTCGACGGGCAACTGGCGGCGGCGCTGATGTCGGTGAACGCCGTCAAAGGGGTGGAGATCGGCGACGGGTTCGGCGCCGCCCGGCTGCGCGGCGAAGAAAACGCCGACCGCATGCGCCCCGGCGACGACGGCGGCGCCCCGCGCTTTCTGTCGAACCACGCCGGCGGCATTGCCGGCGGCATCGCCACCGGCCAGCCGATCGTGGCGCGGCTGGCGCTGAAGCCCACCAGCTCGATCCTGACGCCGGTGGAAAGCATAACGCGAAGCGGCGAGGCCACCATGAT